>NZ_LGQU01000046.1:0-57941 GCF_003115935.1 Azospirillum sp. TSH20 | reverse complement strand
GCGCCGCCGGCATCCACCTGATCATGGCGACGCAGCGTCCCTCGGTCGACGTCATCACCGGCACCATCAAGGCCAACTTCCCGACCCGCATCAGCTTCCAGGTCACCAGCAAGATCGACAGCCGCACCATCCTGGGCGAAGCCGGGGCGGAACAGCTTCTGGGCCAGGGCGACATGCTGTACATGCAGGGCGGCGGCCGCATCACCCGCGTTCACGGCCCCTTCGTCTCCGATTCGGAGGTCGAGGAGATCGTCCAGTACGTCAAGGCCCAGGGCGCCCCCAACTACGTCACCGCCATCACCGAGGAGGAGGAGGAAACCGCCGCGGTGGAGGACGAGGAGGGCGGTTCGGCCGCGACCGGCGACGACCTCTACATGCAGGCCGTCAACCTCGTGGTCCGCGAGGGCAAGGTGTCGGTCAGCTTCATTCAGCGCCAGCTGCAGATCGGCTACAACCGCGCCGCCCGTCTGGTCGAGCGGATGGAGACCGAGCGTGTGGTCGGCCCCGCCAACCACCAGGGCAAGCGCGAAGTCCTGCTGTCCCACGCCGGCCTGTCGGCCAAGCGCGCGGGGGTTTGATCCTCTCTCCCCCGTAAGAGGCTTCTCATGGACCCCAAGCCCCATTTCGAGACCCTCGCCCGCTACAACCGCTGGGCCAACCGCCGCCTGTACGAGGTGACGGCCCAGCTGTCCGACGCCCAGTTTCGCGAGGATCGCGGCGCCTTCTTCGGCTCGCTCCGCGGCACGCTGAACCACATCCTGGTCGCCGACCGGGTGTGGCTGGAGCGGATCGAGGGCAGCGGGCCGAAGCCGTCGTCGCTCGACGAAATCCTTTATGATGACTTCGCCGGCCTGCGCGCCGCCCGCGAGGCGGAGGACGAGCGCATCCTGCGCGTCGTCGCCGCGACTCCGGCCGAGCGGTTCGAGTCGGTCCTCTCCTACCGCAGCATGGCCGGCACGCCCTATGAGCTGCCTTTCGCTCAGATCGTCACCCATATCTTCAATCACCAAACCCATCATCGTGGGCAGGCGCACACACTGCTGAGCCAGTTCGGGCTGGATGCGCCGTCGATCGACTTCGTCTATTTCCTGCTGGAGTCGAAATGAGCCGCCTCATCACCGATCTCGCCACCCTTGAAGCCCTCTATGGCGAGCCGGCCGGCCCTTCCATCGCCAAGGAGGTGCCGGCGCTGACCCCCGGCTATCGCGCGCTGATCGAGGCGTCGCCCTTCCTCATCCTCGCCACCAGCGGGCAGGGCGGGCTGGACGCCTCGCCGCGCGGCGACGGGCCGGGCTTCGTCCGGGTGGCCGACGACCGCACGCTGCTGATCCCCGACCGCCGCGGCAACAACCGCATCGACAGCCTGCGCAACATCCTCGCCGATCCGCGGGTCGGGCTGCTGTTCCTGGTGCCGGGCCTGAACGAAACCCTGCGCGTCAACGGCCGCGCGGTCATTGACACCGATCCCGCGCTATGCGGCAGCTTCGCCGTCGACGGCAAGGCGCCGAAGTCGGTGCTGGTGGTCACCATCGAGACGGTGTTCTTCCAGTGCGCCCGCGCCCTGCTGCGCTCCCGCCTTTGGGATCCGGCGGCCCAGGTGCCGCGGAGCGACCTGCCCTCGACCGGCGCATTGTTGGCGGAGGCCAGTGCCGGGCGCGAGGGCGGCGACGCCTATGACCGCTCGCTGGCGGAGCGTATTCCAAAGTCGCTTTACTGAACCGCCGCCGCTATTGCGCGGCGAGCCTGCCGGGAACCGGCAATTGAGCGCCGCCGTCCGGCAGCCTGATGGTGAAGACTGAGCCCTCGTCGCGCACGCTCTCCACCGTCAGGGTTCCGCCATGGGCGGCGACGATCTTCTGCGTCATGTAGAGCCCCAGCCCCGACCCCTTGGTCCCACGCGAGGACGAGGCGCGGAAATAGATCGAACCGATGCGCTCCACCTCGTCGGGGCTCATGCCGCGGCCCTGGTCGGCGACGCGGATGACGATGCCGCCCCCATCATCGCCGGCGCTTACCCGGACCGGCGTGTCCGGAGGCGAGTAACGCAGCGCGTTCTGTACCAGATTGCCGATCGCCACCCCCAGGAACGGCGCGTCGGCCAGAAGCGCGCGGTCGGGGGCCTCCACCGACAACTCCAGACGCTCTTCCGCCTCCGTCCCCGTCAGTCCGGCCCGAACCTCCTCCAACAGCTGGCCCAGCACCACCGGCTCCGGCTTCAGGGCAAGCGCGCCCTGGTCCAGCGCGTCGGCGGACAGGAACAGTTCCACCAGATCCGCCATCTTGCGGGTGGTGTTGCGGATGCGCTGCAGCCGGGTCAGCGCCGACGGCGCCTCCACCGCACCCGACAGTTCGATCATCTGCGCGGCGCTGTCGATGGAGGCCAGCGGGGTGCGGAATTCGTGCGACAGCATGGCGACGAAGCTGCGCTGTTCCTCCGCCCGCTTGGTGGCGAAGGCCGACTCCTCGCGGGCACGCAGCCGCTCCGTCTGCAACCGACCGATGCGCAGGGCCAGACCGGTGCCCAGCACCAGCACCGCCAGCATCGAGGAAATCTGGTAAGGATCGGCGACGGCGAAATCGGCCGGCAGGACGCCGCGCAGCGACATCTGCGTCAGCAGGAGACCGCACAGCGAGATCAGCGTACTGGCAAGATAGAAGCGCGGGGTCGGGTCATCGCGGTTCAGCCAGGCCATCCGCGCGGTCAGCACCAACGCGACCACCACCACGATCAGCGCCGACACCGTCACGATCGGGTTGGTCAGGGTATAGAGCGGAGAGACCGTCGACGGCAGCATCAGCAGGGCCAGCAGCGCCAGCCCCTGGTAACAGCGGCGCAGCCAGGGTGCGCGGGTCCGCAGATCGAGGATGTACACCCACATGATCAGCGCCGCGGCGAAGCCCAGAAAACCGCTGCTGCCCACCATCATGTTCATAAACCAGCCCGGCAGGTCCGGCAGCAGGGTGGCGGCGATGCCGTTGGCGAACAGGTAGTAACAGAAGACGGTGGCGACATAGCCGGTGTAGGCCAGAAGCGCCCCGTCGCGCAGAAGCAGGCCCAGCGCGACATAGCCCAGGACCAGAATGCCCAGCACCCCCAGGAAAAGCCCCTGGAACAGCAGATCGGTCGTCTGGTGGCCGATATAGGCGGCGGGCGCCCACACCCGCGCCGACAGACGGATGGCGCTGACCGAATCGGCACGCAGATAAAGCGAGACCGGCTTTCCCTCCGGCAGGGTCAGAGGCAGGGCGTGCAGCCGGGTCTTCATCGGCCGCTGGCTGAAGGGAACGAAATCGCCCAGCCGGACCAGCCGATAGGCGGCGGGCTCCTGCGGCCGTCCTGCTGCTGCCGTCGCCTTTGGCCCCATGGCCTTTGGAATGAACAGGTCGAGATGGTCGATATAGGCTTCGCCCATCTCCAGCAGCCAGTCCGCCGGGGCGCCGGGTGCCCGCATCAGGTCGAAGCGGTACCAATGGATATCGCGGGTCTGGCCGGCGCCGCGGAAATCCTCCCGCGGCTCCATCCCGCCGTCGGCATCGGCTTTCAGAACCTCGGCGAAGTCCAGCTTGCGGTCGGGATCGACCAGCCGGGCGAAATGGCCGGCCAGAGTCGCGCTGGTGGTGGTGGGGCCAAGCAGCAATGGCTCCATGGCCGCTCCCGCCGCATGCGCCGCACCGGCGAACCACGGCAGGGCCGCCCAGAGCAGGACGAACAGCCTTGCGATCCGGCGAAGACGAACGGACATCGAAGCCGCGGGAGCCGCGTCGCGTGTGGCGCCGACGGTCCGCCGGGCCGGCAAACAGCCTTTCCCGCTTCCGTCCTCACGGCCGTTGTTCAAGTCCGTCGTCATCGTAAGGCATCGATAAAGCTAAAGTTTTAGGAAAAGATTAAGCTGGTATGCATTTTGTCTTCCTGAATTTCCGTGCTTTTTTAGACCGGCTCAGATGCGCGAGGGGGACAGCCTGAACTCGACGACGGCGTCGGTCGAGGCGAGGGCGCCGACCAGCGCCATCGGATCGGGGTCGCCCTTTCCCTGCAGCACCAGCTGGCATTCGAACTGGCCGCTGCCGCTGGCGAGGTGAAAGGCCCAGTCGATCACCTCGAACCCGTGCGCCTTGGCCTGCGCCCGCAACGCCTCGGGCGGCGGCGCCTTGTCGCGGGGGAAAACCAGCATCAGATGGACCACCGACTGGTGGGGCAGCAGGCGCTCGATCGGCCGCAGCAGGCTCATCACCAGGATGGACAGCACCGCTCCGGCGACGGCCGCCGCATAGAAGCCGAGCCCGATGATGATGCCGATGGCCGAGGTCGCCCAGATCGACGCGGCGGTGGACAGGCCGCGGATCGACAGCCCTTCGCGCATGATGACCCCGGCGCCGAGGAAGCCGATGCCGGTGACGATGCCCTGGATCACCCGCGTCGGATCCCCGGCCAGCGCCGCCCCCTGCGCCGCCCCCTGCGTCCCGATGCCGCCATACCACATCGACGGGTAGGCGTTGACCACCGTCAGCGCGGCCGACGCCAGGCAGACCAGCCCATAGGTCCGCATCCCGGCCGCCCGGCCGTGATAGCTGCGCTCGTACCCCAGCAGCAGCCCGACCGCCAAAGCCCCTAAAAGATGAAGGAGAATCAAGCCGTTGGTCACCAGTTCGGCCGACGACCAGTAGGAGCGCAGCAAATCCATGGTCCATCCTATCGCAGACCGGAGCCTCCGGTTCATGCCCTCGACGCCAGTCTAGCGCAGCCGGGGCCGGAGCGCCCGCACGGCGCAAGGCGCCATTCCGTCACAGGGCGTGTACGGCTCCGCTTGACCTGTATCAATTCCAGTCCACCGGAAAGTACCGATACTCAGGGCCGAAAACCGGTACCTAAGGACCAACCAGAAGGACTGGTTGCCGCGACCGGCTCAAACCGTTCCCGCCCGATCCATTCCCGCTCTGCCCGAGAGTGCCGCCATGAGGCCCATCCCCTCCCCCGTCCTGTCCCATCCGTCCGACCGGAAGGCGACCGACTCCGCGCCGGCCCCGACCCGCCGAGCCGAAGGGCTGATGTTCCTGTCGCTGGCATTCCTGGTCTGGCCGGTGATTGCCGTCGGCACCGTCTCCGCCTACGGCTTCTCGATCTGGATGTACCAGCTCCTCACCCACTGAGTCCCCGACATGCCCCGCGCCCCCGAAGTCCACATCTCCAGCCTCGTCATCCAGCACAGCCCCGACCGCACCGACGCGGTGCGCGAGGCGGCGGCCTCCGTTGCCGGGCTGGAGTGGTGCGCGGCGGAGAACGGCAAGGCGGTGGTGACCCTGGTCACCGCCAGCGCGGCCGAGGTCGTCGACCGCATCGCCGTGCTGAACGCCGTCCCCGGCGTGCACAGCACCACCATGGTCTACCACCACTATGAACCCGCGGACGCGATCGACGCCGCCTGACGGCACCGCCATCCGGGCGCGCCGCATCCGCTCTTCCGACCGAATTTCCTCCAAGACTGGAGTCTCCTTGCCATGTTCCTGTCCCGCCGCGAATACCTGAAGGCGCAAGCCGCCGCTGCCGCCGCCGCGGCGGCCGGAATCTCGCTGCCCGCATCCGCCGCCAACATCCTGACCGGTGAAGGCGCCAAGCTGAACTGGTCCAAGGCCCCCTGCCGCTTCTGCGGCACCGGCTGCAGCGTGATGGTCGGCGTCAAGGACGGCCGCGTGGTCGCCACCCACGGCGACGTGAAGGCCGAGGTGAACCGCGGCCTGAACTGCGTGAAGGGCTATTTCCTGTCGAAGATCATGTATGGCGAGGACCGGCTGAACCAGCCGCTGCTGCGCATGAAGGACGGCAAGTTCGACAAGGACGGCGAGTTCGAGCCGATCACGTGGGACGCCGCCTTCGACATCATGGCGCAGAAGTGGAAGGAGACCCTGAAGAAGAAGGGTCCGACCGCCGTCGGCATGTTCGGCTCCGGCCAGTGGACCATCTATGAGGGCTATGCCGCCTCCAAGCTGATGAAGGCCGGGCTGCGCTCCAACAACCTCGACCCGAACGCCCGCCACTGCATGGCGTCGGCGGTGGCCGGCTTCATGCGCACCTTCGGCATGGACGAGCCGATGGGCTGCTACGACGACATGGAGCAGGCCGACGCCTTCGTGCTGTGGGGCTCCAACATGGCGGAGATGCACCCCATCCTGTGGACGCGCGTCACCGACCGCCGCCTCAGCCACCCCGGCTGCAAGGTCGCCGTCCTCTCCACCTTCGAGCACCGCAGCTTCGACCTCGCCGACATCGGCCTGGTCTTCACCCCCGGTTCCGACCTGGCGATCCTGAACTACATCGCCAACCACATCATCAAGACCGGCCGGGTGAACAAGGAATTCGTCGAGAAGCACTGCAACTTCAAGCGTGGCCGCGACGACATCGGCTATGGCCTGCGTCCCGACAACCCCTTGGAGAAGAAGGCGAAGAACGCCGCCAACGCCAACGACTCCGACCCGATCAGCTTCGACGAGTTCGCCAAGTTCGTCGAACCCTACACGCTGGACAAGGCGCACGAGCTGTCGGGCGTGCCGAAGAACCGGCTGGAGGCGCTGGCCGAGCTGTACGCCGACCCGAAGGTGAAGGTCGTGTCCTTCTGGACCATGGGCTTCAACCAGCATGTCCGCGGCGTCTGGGCGAACAACCTCGTCTACAACATCCACCTGCTGACCGGCAAAATCTCGCAGCCCGGCAACGGTCCCTTCTCGCTGACCGGCCAGCCGTCGGCCTGCGGCACTGCGCGTGAGGTCGGCACCTTCTCCCACCGGCTGCCCGCCGACATGGTGGTGACCAACCCAGAGCACCGCAAACACGCCGAGGAGATCTGGAAGCTGCCGGAGGGGACCATCCCCGACAAGGTCGGCTACCACGCCGTCCAGCAGGACCGCATGCTCAAGGACGGCAAGCTCAACGCCTACTGGGTCATGTGCAACAACAACATGCAGACGGCCCCGAACACGGCGAAGGAGACCTTCCCCGGCTACCGCAACCCGGAGAACTTCGTCGTCGTCTCCGATCCCTACCCGACCGTCACGGCGCTGGCCGCCGACCTGATCCTGCCCACCGCCATGTGGGTGGAGAAGGAGGGCGGTTACGGCAACGCCGAGCGCCGCACCCAGCTGTGGCGCCAGCTGGTCGACGCGCCGGACGGCGCACGTTCCGACCTGTGGCAGATCATGCAGTTCTCCAAGCGCTTCACCGTGGAAGAGGTCTGGCCGGAAGAGCTGCTGAACAAGAAGCCGGAGCTGCGCGGCAAGACCCTCTACGACGTGCTGTTCCGCAACGGTCAGGTCGACCGCTTCCCGCTGTCCGACCTCGACTCGAACTACAACAACTTTGAGGCCAAGGAAGCCGGCTTCTACGTCCAGAAGGGCCTGTTCGAGGAATATGCCGCCTTCGGCCGCGGCCATGGCCACGATCTGGCGCCCTTCGACCAGTACCACCAGGAACGCGGCCTGCGCTGGCCGGTGGTGGACGGCAAGGAGACCAAGTGGCGCTACCGTGAAGGCTCCGACCCGTATGTGAAGGCTGGCGAGGGCATGCGCTTCTACGGCAACAAGGACGGCAAGGCCAACGTCTTCGCCCTGCCCTACGAGCCGCCGGCCGAGGCGCCCGATGCCGACTATCCGTTCTGGCTCAGCACCGGCCGCGTGATCGAGCATTGGCACAGCGGTTCGATGACCATGCGGGTTCCCGAACTGCGCAAGGCCTTCCCGAATGCCGTGGTCTTCATGCACCCCGACGACGCCAAGGAGCTGAACGTCCGGCGCGGCCAGGAGGTGCGCGTCACCTCCCGCCGTGGCGAGGTGCGGGTGCGGGTCGAGACGCGCGGGCGCAACAAGCCGCCGCGCGGCCTGGTCTTCGTTCCCTTCTTCGACCAGACGGTCCTCATCAACAAGGTGACGCTCGACGCCACCGATCCCATCAGCAAGCAGACCGACTACAAGAAATGCGCGGTCAAGATCACGCCCGTCGTGAACGCCTGAGGAGTGTCGGCATCATGAAGACCCGTTTCCTGATTGCCGCGCTGGCCCTGCTGGCCGGCATCCCGGCCCTGACCATCGGCGTCGCCACCAGCGGCGTGGCCGCCGACAAGCCCGCCGTCACCGCCAACGCCACCGGCACCGTGGGGGGGATCAAGGTCCCGTCCACCAACCACCCGATCACGCTGGACGTGCCGGCCGAGGCGACCCACCGCGAGATCACCGACGACCAGAAGCGCGTGCGCAACTACGCCGACCAGCCGCCGCTGATCCCGCATGCCATCCGCGACTATCAGATCGACCTGAACATCAACAAGTGCCTGACCTGCCACGACCGCCGCAACACGGCCGGCTCGCAGGCGCCGATGCTGTCGGTCACCCATTTCCAGGATCGTGACGGCCAGACGCTGGGCACGGTGGCGGCGCGCCGCTACTTCTGCACCCAGTGCCATGTGCCGCAGACCGACGCCCAGCCGATCGTTCCCAACAGCTTCCAAGACTTCGACTCGGTCCTGGGCCATGCCCAAGGCGGCCAGAAATGAAAATCCGTGACGCAGTGCTGTGCCTGTGGCGGCTGTTCGCCCGTCCCAGCGTCCATTTCAGCCTGGGCTTTCTGACGTTGGGCGGCTTCATCGCCGGCGTCGTCTTCTGGGGCGGCTTCAACACCGCCCTGGAGGCCACCAACAAGGAAGCCTTCTGCATCAGCTGCCACGAGATGCGCGACAATCCCTATGAGGAGCTGAAGCAGACCATCCACTTCACCAACCGCTCTGGCGTGCGCGCCAGCTGCCCGGACTGCCACGTCCCGCACCAGTGGACCGACAAGATCGCCCGCAAGATGCAGGCGTCGAAGGAGGTCTGGGGCAAGATCTTCGGCACCATCGACACCCGCGAGAAGTTCCTCGACAAGCGCCGCGAACTGGCCGAGCACGAATGGGCGCGGTTGAAGAACAACAACTCGCTGGAATGCCGCAACTGCCACAGCGCCGATTCGATGGACATCACCAAGCAGAACCCGCGCGCCGCGAAGATGCACGAGACCTATCTGTTCACCGGCGAGAACACCTGCATCGACTGCCACAAGGGCATCGCCCACCGCCTGCCCGACATGCACGGCGTCGAGCCGGGCTGGAGCATGAAGACCAGCCAGAAGTAAGCGTTTGAGTAAGGAAACAGCCCCGTCTCCGGAAGGAGCGGGGCTGTTTGCGTTTCACGGGAAACGTGTCGACTTCGAATGCCCCCACTTACCCCAGCATCGCCACCACCGACAGCGCCAGCAGCGTCACCAGCACCGCCTCGCCCAAGCCCACCAGTCCGCGCAGTCCCAGCGCGATGGCCCAGGTGGTCAGGTCGCGGCGGTGGCGGACCTCCTTCAGCAGGCGCTCCTGGATGCCGCCGACGGTGCGGCGGGCCGACAGGCTGGCGATGCCGCCGACCAGCGCCACCACCCCGGTGCCGAGCACGAAGTACAGCGCTCCCTTCCAGCCGGCAAAATGGTCGGGGTCGTTCAGGTAATGCCCGGCACCGACGATGATCCACACCGCCGCCGGCCAGACGCCGACGATCTCCGGCCCCGGTCCTTCTCCCTTCGACTCCTCGTCCATCGCCGCCGCTCCTTAGCCGCCCGGCACATGACGGTAGGCCAGCACGCGCGTCGCCGGACCACCCTCGACATCGGCCAGCGGCAGCAGCAGTTCGACGAACTTCGCCCCCGGCAGCATCGGGTCGTCGCGCACCAGCAGGCAGCGCGGCTCGCCGCTCTCCAGGCAGGCGCGCAGGTCGGACAACCAGCGCTTCGCCGCCTGCTCCGGATGGCAGTCGGTCACCCGCCGCGTCGTCGGCCGTTCGGACAGCCGGCGTTGCAGGGCGCGGCCGCAGGACTTGTAGACGAAATCGCTGCCGTCGGCGGTCGGCTCCATCAGGGCGATGCGCGGCACGCTCTCGCGCACCTGGGCGGTGTCGATCTCGGTCGCCAGCGGCATGCGGCGCTTGCGCTTCAGCCGGAGCCAGTGGGTGTAGAGCACCCGCACCTGCGGCGACTGCTCCACGTCGATCGGGTCGGCCCGGCAGGGCGGCGGCGGCACGTCGAGCACCGGCGTCGCGACCGGCGCGTCGGCGAAGGCGGCGGCGGCCGGCACCGGTTGGGAGACGGGAGGCACCGGCCGCGAGGCCGCGGCGGTGACCAGCGTGTGCGCCTGTCCCGCCGGCGTGTGGCCGATCCGTCCGCCATGCTTCTTCAGCATCGGCAGCGGCGCCCAGGCGCTGCAGGTGTGATAGCCCTTGGTGATGCGGCGGTAGTCCTGGCTGCTGGCAGTGCGGCATTCGCCCTCCACCCCGTGGCGGGCGACGTACACCAGCGTGTTGTCCTCCGACAGCGCGCGCTCCCCGCCCCACGAGACGCAGGCGGCGCAAGCGCGGCTGTCCTTGGCGAATGCGTGGCTCATCGGGGCGTATCTCCAAAGGGTATGCGAAACGGGAGAATGGGAATTGATGCGTCCCTTTCCCCATCGGTTCAAGGGCCGCATGGGCCGGAACTGTCCTGCCCGAGATTCAGTCATGCGAGGGTGGCATCCATGCCACCCCTTCCCCCCCGGCCCGGAACCCCCTATAAGGGGGCCTTGCACGACATGCCCATCCCCGCTCTCCGTCTCCGGTCCCCCGGCGCCGGGGGGTTTTCGGCTGACCACACTTCAGAGAAGCGGACCCATGCCCAAACGCACCGACATCAAATCCATCTGCATCATCGGCGCGGGTCCGATCGTCATCGGACAGGCTTGCGAGTTCGACTATTCCGGCGTTCAGGCGTGCAAGGCGCTGCGCGAGGAAGGCTATCGGGTCATCCTCGTCAACTCCAACCCGGCCACCATCATGACCGACCCCGGTCTGGCCGACGCCACCTACATCGAGCCGATCACCCCGGCCGTCGTCGCCAAGATCCTGGAGAAGGAGCGTCCCGACGCCCTGCTGCCGACCATGGGCGGCCAGACCGCGCTGAACACGGCGATGGCGCTGTCCGACGACGGCACGCTGGAGCGCCTCGGCGTTGAGATGATCGGCGCCAAGCGCGACGTCATCGCCAAGGCCGAGGACCGCATCCTGTTCCGCGACGCCATGGACAAGCTGGGCCTGGAGTCGCCGAAGTCGCGCATGGTCCGCACGCTGGACGAGGCGATGGACGCGCTGGAGTTCGTCGGGCTGCCGGCGATCATCCGTCCCAGCTTCACGCTGGCCGGCACCGGCGGCGGCATCGCCTACAACCGGGCGGAGTTCGAGGACATCGTGCGCGGCGGCCTGCGCGCCAGCCCGGTCGGCGAGGTGCTGATCGAGGAATCGGTGCTGGGCTGGAAGGAGTATGAGATGGAGGTCGTGCGCGACGGCGCCGACAATTGCATCATCGTCTGCTCCATCGAGAACATCGATCCGATGGGCGTCCACACCGGCGACTCGATCACGGTCGCCCCGGCGCTGACGCTGACCGACAAAGAATACCAGATCATGCGCAACGCCTCGATCGCGGTGCTGCGCGAGATCGGCGTGGACACCGGCGGCTCGAACGTGCAGTTCGCGGTCAACCCGGCCAACGGCCGCCTGATCGTCATCGAGATGAACCCGCGCGTGTCGCGCTCCTCGGCGCTCGCCTCCAAGGCCACCGGCTTCCCGATCGCCAAGATCGCCGCCAAGCTGGCCGTCGGCTATCGCCTGGACGAACTGACCAACGACATCACCGGCACCACGCCCGCGAGCTTCGAGCCGACGATCGATTACGTCGTCACCAAGATGCCGCGCTTCACCTTCGAGAAGTTCAAGGGCTCGGAGCCGCTGCTGACCACCTCGATGAAGTCGGTGGGCGAGGCGATGTCGATCGGCCGCACCTTCCAGGAGTCGGTGCAGAAGGCGCTGCGCTCGATGGAGACCGGCCTGACCGGCTTCAACGAGCTGAAGATCGGCGGGGAGGAGAACCCGGACCGCACCGCCATCCGCGGCGCGCTGGCCACCCCGACGCCCGACCGCCTGCTGGTGATCGCCCAGGCCTTCCGCCACGGCTTCTCGGTGGACGAGGTGCAGGCCGTCTCCAAGTACGACCCGTGGTTCCTTGAGCAGATCAAGGAGATCACCGACCGTGAGGCGGCGATCCGCGACGGCGGCCTGCCGACCGACAAGGCCGGCTGGCTGAAGCTGAAGCAGATGGGCTTCTCCGACGCCCGTCTGGCAGAACTGGCCAAGACCAGCGAGGCGGCGGTCGCCGCAGCGCGGCGCATGGCCGGCGTCACCCCGGTCTACAAGCGCATCGACACCTGCGCCGCCGAATTCGCGTCGGCCACCCCCTACATGTACTCGACCTACGAGACCGACGGGACCGGCGAAGCCGAGTGCGAGTCCGAGCCGACCGAAGCGAAGAAGGTCGTCATCCTCGGCGGCGGTCCGAACCGCATCGGCCAGGGCATCGAGTTCGACTATTGCTGCGTCCATGCCGTCTACGCCCTGCAGGAGGCCGGCATCGAGACCATCATGGTCAACTGCAACCCGGAGACCGTCTCCACCGACTACGACACCGCCGACCGCCTGTATTTCGAGCCGCTGACGGCCGAGGACGTGGTGGAGCTGGTGCGGGTCGAGCAGCGCAAGGGCAACGTCCTGGGCTGCATCGTGCAGTTCGGCGGCCAGACCCCGCTGAAGCTCGCCGCCGCGCTGGAGGCCGCCGGCATCCCGATCCTGGGCACCTCGCCCGACGCCATCGATCTGGCCGAGGACCGCGAGCGCTTCCAGAAGCTGCTGCATGAGCTGAACCTGAAGCAGCCGGCCAACGGGCTGGCCCGCTCGCTGGAAGAGGCCGAGGCGGTCGCGACCAAGATCGGCTTCCCGGTCGTCATCCGTCCGTCCTATGTGCTGGGCGGCCGGGCGATGGAGATCGTCCACGACATGGCCGGTCTGCAACGCTACATGGGCACCGCCGTGCAGGTGTCGGGCAAGAACCCGGTTCTGATCGACAGCTATCTGCAGGACGCCATCGAGGTCGACGTCGACGTCGTCTGCGACGGCACCGACGTCTATGTTGCCGGCGTGATGGAGCATATCGAAGAGGCCGGCATCCATTCCGGCGACAGCGCCTGCGCCCTGCCGCCCTACACGCTGCCCGCCGACACCATCGCCGAGATCAACCGCCAGTCGGACGCGCTCGCCCGCGCCCTCAAGGTGGTCGGGCTGATGAACGTGCAGTTCGCGGTCAAGGACGGCACCGTCTACATCCTGGAGGTCAACCCGCGCGCCAGCCGCACGGTGCCCTTCGTCGCCAAGGCCACCGGCACCGCCATCGCCAAGATCGCCGCCCGCGTCATGGCGGGGGAGAAGCTGTCCTCCTTCACCCTGAACGGCCCGACCCCGCCGCACACCGCGGTCAAGGAAGCGGTCTTCCCCTTCGCCCGCTTCCCCGGCGTCGACATCGTGCTGGGTCCGGAGATGAAGTCGACGGGCGAGGTCATGGGCCTCGACCACAACTTCGCGCTCGCCTTCGCCAAGGCGCAGCTCGGCGCCGGCGTCACCCTGCCGGTCAAGGGCAGCGTCTTCGTCTCCGTCAAGGACCACGACAAGCCGGCGCTGGCGGTGATCTCCAAGAAGCTGCACGAGATGGGCTTCCGCATCCTCGCCACCTCCGGGACAGCCAGGGTGCTGAGCGATGCCGGCGTGCCGGCGGAGACCATCAACAAGGTGGTGGAAGGCCAACCGCACATCGTCGACGCCATGATCAACGGCGACGTGCATCTGGTCATCAACACCACGGAAGGCGCCCAGGCGCTGGCCGACAGCTTCAGCCTGCGTCGCACCGCGCTGACCTACAACATTCCGTACTACACCACCGTGGCGGGAGCACGCGCGGCAGTGGAAGCGATTGCCGCACTCCGGAACGGCAGCCTTGAAGTCGCCCCGTTGCAGTCGTACCTTAGCGGATCGTATTAAGGACGGACGACGGCGCGGCGGACCTCCTCCGCGCCGTCTTCGTCCTTGATGTCGCTTTGGACAGGTCGAACGACTGCAAGCGGTGATGGACCGAACATGGAAAAAGTTCCGATGACAGCGGCGGGCTTCAACCGCCTCCAGGAGGAATTGAAGCACCTTAAGATCACCGAACGCCCGGCGGTCATCAAAGCCATCGCGGAAGCCCGCGAACATGGCGACCTTTCGGAAAACGCCGAGTATCACGCGGCGCGCGAACGTCAGAGCTTCATTGAAGGCCGCGTGCTGGAGCTTGAGGACAAGATCAGCCGGGCGGAGGTCATCGACCCGGCCAAGCTGACCGGCAACACCGTGAAGTTCGGTGCGACCGTGACCCTGGCCGACCAGGACACGGACGAGGAGACGACCTATCAGATCGTCGGCCAGGACGAGAGCGACATCAAGAACCGCCTTCTGTCGATCCAGGCGCCGCTGGCCCGCGCCCTGATCAACAAGGCCGTCGGCGACAGCGTGGAGGTCTCCACCCCCGGCGGCTCCAAGCTGTACGAGATCGTTTCGGTCGAGTTCCGTTGAGGTTTTGATCTTCCCTCTCCCGCCCCCGGGAGAGGGAAGATAAAGCCCCCCTCACCCCCCAAGCTTCTCTTTGAAAAACTCCATCACCCGCCGGATCGCATCCGAGCGGGCGTCTTCGTTGGTGCCGACATGGGCGGTGCCGTCAGGAGCGGTTGCGAGATCCTGGCGCTTGCGCACCGGGGCGTCCGGCGCATCGAAGCCATGATAGGCGTCGGGGTAGACCACCAGATCGACCTTGTCCTTGACCCCGTCGCGGCCGGCCAGATCGATGCAGGCCTGCGGCGGCGTCCAATCGTCCTTGCCGCCGGCCAGCAGCAGAAGCGGACCGTCGGGCTGCCAATCCTCGTTGCTCAACGGCGCCTTGCAGCCGGGGTAGAAGGCCACGGCGGCACGGAAGCCGCCCTCCTCCGTCCCGGCCGGCCCATCCTCGCCGGCGCCATAAGCGGCCAGCACGGTGCTGGCGCCCTGCGACCAGCCGATCAGGCCGATGCGCTCATGATCGACCTCCGGCCGCTTGCGCAGGAAGGCCAGCGCCCCCCAGGCGTCGCGCTTGCGCTCCATTGTGGCGCGGACGGTGCGATCCTTCAGCGCGGTGGTGCAGACCTCCTCCACATCGCGCGGGCCGAAGCTGTCGACCATCAGCACCTCGAAGCCCTGCCGCTGCAGGTGGGTGGCCCACCAGACATGGCGCGGCGACACCCGGCCGTTGCGGGCATAGAGACCGCCGCAGCCATGCAGCATGACCACCGCCGGATGCGGACCGTTGCCGGCGGGGCGCAGCAGCCGGCCGCTCAGCATCGTCGGCGCCCCGCCGGTCAGATCCCCGTCGGCGGAGGGAAAGCGCACGATCTCCTCGGCATGGACGCCGACGGCGGCCTGCGCCGGCCCCGCCAGCACCAATTGCCCAAGAACCATCACCCCGACACCGGCACACAGCGCCGCGCCCAACACAGCCGCGCGACCGCGGGCGGAAGCCTTCATTCTGCAACGTCCCCGACGTCCGGCGCCGGCCACGACGGCGGCGCTCGCGGTTGCAATATTAATCCTCCGCGATGCGGAAGACCATGGGCGGCCCGCAATTGTCTCCACCACCAGGATCGGTGTCGATGACTCTCCTGCGGGGGCTCTCCTGCGGCGGCTGTCTTGCGGCGACGTTTGCGCTAGGGTGCGGGACATGACCGAATCCGAATCCCGCTCCCCCACCCCGCCCTTCGGCGCCTTCTGCCTCTATTGGCTGCGGCTTGGGCTGACCAGCTTCGGCGGGCCGGCCGGGCAGATCGCGATGATGCAGGGCGAACTGGTCGACCGCCGCCGCTGGATCGACCAGACACGGTTCCTGCACGCGCTGAACTTCTGCATGCTGCTGCCGGGACCGGAGGCGCAGCAGCTCGCCACCTACATCGGCTGGCGGATGTATGGCGTGCGCGGCGGGTTGGTGGCGGGCGGGCTGTTCGTGCTGCCGGGAGCGCTGGTCCTGCTCGCCCTGTCCTGGATCGCCGCCGCCCATGGCGACGCCGGACCGGTCGCTGCGCTGTTCGACGGCATCAAACCGGCGGTGGTGGCGATCATCGCCGCCGCGGTCTGGCGGATGGGCCGCCGCACGCTGAAGGGGCCGGCGGCCGTCGCCATGGCCGGTGCCGCCTTCCTGGCGCTGTTCGCGCTGCACCTGCCCTTCCCGCTGGTCATCGGCGCGGCGGCGGTGGTCGGCGGCGTGGCGGCACGCATGGGCCGCCATTGGTTCGCACACCCGCATCCGCTGGCCGACGGCGATGCCGGCCCGGTGGAGCCGGCGCCGGGACGCGGCCGGCTGGCGGCCCTTGCGGGCCTGTTCGTGCTGCTGTGGCTGGTTCCGGTCGGGGCAATCCTGCTGGCCTTCGGGAGCGATCCCTGGCGCGGCGTCGCGGCGCTGTTCACCAAGGCCGCCCTCGTCACCTTCGGCGGCGCCTATGCCGTGCTGCCCTACATCGCCGGGCAGGCGGTGGATGTCTATGGCTGGCTGAGCCCGCGCGAGATGGTCGACGGCTTGGCATTGGCCGAGACGACTCCGGGGCCGCTGATCCTGGTGACGCAATATGTCGGCTTCTTCGCCGGCTGGAACCGGCCGGGCGCGCTGTCGCCGGCGCTGGCGGGAGCGCTGGGGGCGGCGCTGACGACCTACGTCACCTTCCTGCCCTGCTTCCTGTTCATCTTCGCCGGCGCACCCTATGTGGAGCGGCTGATCCACAACCGTCTGGCCACGGGGGCGCTGGCCGCCATCGCCGCGGCGGTGGTGGGGGTGATCCTGAACCTGGGAGTCTATCTGGGGGTGGCTGTGCTGCTGCTGGATGGCCAGACGGCCGGGCACATGATCTGGACCTGGGCGATCATGCTGGCCGCGCTCTATGCGCTGACCCGCCGCGACATGGCGATCCACTGGGTGGTGCTGGGGGGAGCGGCGGCGGGCCTGCTCCAGGCGCTCGCCGCATCTTCCCTATAAAACGAGCCCCTGACCCCGCTCAGCGCCGGGTGGCGCGGGCGGGCGTCTCGGCCTCGTCCTCGACGAAATCCTCGTCCTCGTCGTCCTCGGTCCCTTCCGGGATGTCGGGCGAATCGACGTCGATGGGAACGCCGGGGGTGTGCTTGCTGGTGCGGATCGACAGGGCCGACTTCACATGGGCGACGTTGGGGGCCGCCGTCAGCTTGGTCGTCAGGAAGCGCTGGTAGTCGTCCCAGTCCTCCGCCACGATCTTCAGGACGAAATCATATTCGCCGGCCAGCATGTTGCACTCACGAACAAGCGGCCAGCTGTTGACGAGCTCCTCGAATTTCTTTAGGTCCGCTTCGGCCTGGCTGCTGAGGCCGACCTGGGCGAACACCGTGACGCCGAATCCCAGTGCATCGGGGTTGACGTCGGCGTGGTAGCCACGGATGAATCCCGCCTCCTCCAGCGCGCGGACGCGGCGCAGGCAGGGCGGAGCGGAGATGCCGGCACGTCGGGCAAGCTCCACATTGGTCATCCGGCCGTCGTTCTGCAGATCGCGCAGAATCCGACGGTCAATTCGGTCGAGTTTGACCCGCCGCATGGTTTTACTCGGTCGCTCCGGGGGTGATTTGGAGAAAGGATATTACACGGGCATGGTGTCTACGCCAAGACGGAAACCCCCGCAAGGGCGAGCAACCCGGATAACGGTCTTTTCGCCGCAATCCCCTTCGCAGCCACAACGATCCGAGTTCTCATGCAACCTTTGACCTGCTGGGTGGTGTCGGACGGCAAGGCCGGCATGGAAAACCAGTGCATCGGCCTGGCGGAGTCGCTTGGCCTGACGCCGGTCGTCAAGCGCGTCCACCTGCGCACGCCCTGGCGCCAGCTGACCCCCTACTGGCGCATCGGCAACCGCTTCGCCGCCGGTCCGAAGGGCGATCCGGTGGAACCGCCCTGGCCCGACCTGCTGATCGGCACCGGGAGGCAGTCCATCGCCGTCTCGCTGGCGGTGCGCCGCCAGTCGGGCGGCCGGACCTTCACCGTCCAGATCCAGGATCCGGTGATGAACCCGCGCCAGTTCGACCTCGTCGTCGTGCCGCGTCACGACAAGCTGCGCGGCGACAATGTGCTGGTGACCCGCGGCGCCCTGCACCGGGTGACGCCCGCCATCCTGGCCGACGCGGCAGAGCGATTCGCACCAAAGCTGGCCCATCTGCCGCACCCGCGCATCGCCGTGCTGATCGGCGGCGACAACGGCGTCTACCGCCTGACGCCCACCATCATGGGCGACGTGGCCGAGAGGCTGGCCAACCTGACGCGCACCCACGGCGCCGGGCTGATGGTCACCCCGTCGCGCCGCACCGGCGCCGACAACGAGGCGATCCTGCGCGCCCGCCTGTCCGGCCTGCCGGCGGAGGTGTGGGACGGCAACGGCGAGAACCCTTACTTCGCCTATCTCGGTTTGGCGGATGCGGTGGTGGTGACCTGCGACAGCGTGTCGATGACGTCGGAGGCCTGCTCCACCGGCAAGCCGGTCTACGTGATCGAGCTGGAGGGCGGATCGCCCAAGTTCCGCGCCTTCCATGACGGGCTGTACCAGGACGGCATCACCCGGCCCTTCGACGGCTCGCTGGACCAGTGGAGCTATCCGCCGCTGAACGAGACGGAGGTGGTGGCCGACGAGGTGCGCCGCCGCCTGTCCGCCCACCGCAAGCGGTTCGGTCTGTAACGACAAGCCGGCGGGGTGCGGCGCGACCAATGCGCGCACCCCGCTGGTAAGACCGGTTTGGGTGCGGAGTTCCGCCGTGGGTCATGCCATAAGCGCTGGCGAACCGGCCGTCTCCGAAAAGCACGGTCCGGGGCCGTCCTTCCATCCGGAACTTCGCCGCCATGACCACCCCCGACGCCGTTTCCGCCTCCTTCCTGCGTTGCCTGGAAAACAGCCGGCCGTTCGACCAGCCGTACAATCACTGGCTGCTGGCCGAGGCGTTGCCGGAGGAGTCCGCCGACGCCATCGCCGACCTGCCCTGGGGTCCGCCCCCGGTGTCCGACACCTATGGCAAGCGCGAGACCAACAACGCGTCGCGCACCTATTTCGGTGAGGAAAACCGCGCCAAATATGCCGTGTGCGAGACGGTGGCCCAGGCCTTCCAGAGCCGCCCGGTGGTGGACGCCATCCAGAAGACCTGCAACGTCGACCTGACCGGCACCAGCCTGCGCATCGAATATTGCCAGGATACCGACGGCTTCTGGCTGGAGCCGCACACCGACATCGGCGTCAAGAAATACACGATGCTGATCTATCTCTCGAAGGGGCCGAACTGCTCGCATTGGGGCACCGACGTGCTGGACGAGAGCCGGACGGTCGTCGCCCGCGCGCCCTACGCCTTCAACGAGGGGCTGATCTTCATCCCCGGAAGCAATACTTGGCATGGGTTCGAGAAACGTCCGATCGACGGTGTGCGTAAATCGATTATCGTCAACTATGTCGGCCCCGAATGGCGGGCACGGCAAGAATTGTGCTTCCCTGACAAACCTGTTGCATAAAACTTCCGTCGTGGTTAAGTGACGCCGGTTTTGGGGGGCAAAGCCATCGTCGGCACGCTCTTTGGGAGTTCCGTACCCATGTCCATGCTTGATCTGGACAAATTCCGCGCCACCCCCCTGCAGCACGATCCCTATGATTTCCTGTGCGTTCCGGGTTTCGTGAAGCGGGAGTTTCTTGAAGAGCTGCACCGCGACTATCCCAAGGTCGACAAGCCCGGTTCGATCCCGCTGGGCGTCTTCCCGCAGGGGCCGAGCTTCGACCGGCTGATCGGCGAACTGAAGGGGCCGGAGGTCTGCAAGGCCTTCTCCGACAAGTTCGATCTGGATCTGTCGAAGTATCCGACCATGTTCACGGCGCGCGGCATGTGCCGGCCGACCGACGGCAAGATCCATCCGGATTCGGCCAGCAAGGTCATCACCGTGCTGATCTACATGAATCCGCCCTGGGAGGCGACCGGCGGCCGCCTGCGCATCCTGCGCTCCCAGAACCTGGAGGATTACGCCGCCGAGGTCCCGCCGGAGGAAGGCACCCTGATGTGCTTCCGCCGCAGCGACACCTCCTGGCACGGCCACTATCCCTTCGAAGGCCAGCGCCGCGCGATCCAGATGAACTGGGTCAAGGGCAGCGTCTATATCTGGCACGAACAGTGGCGCCACCGCATCGGCGCCTGGGCGAAGGGCGTCTTCGGCGGCCAGCAGTCGGCAGGCTATTGAGGACGGTGAGTTTTTAGGGCCGATTATCCGCCGTCATCCCCGCGGAGGCAGGGATCCGGGAAACCCCGCAATCAAGCGGCTGAAGCGACTGGATTTCCGCCTTCGCGGGAATGACGGCCGAAAGACGTGAAACTCCGAAGGACCGCATCCCTTCTCAGTCGATCAGATCCTCGACCTCGCGGATGCGGCCATTGTCGATCATGAACTGGACCAGTTCCGGGCGCTGCTTGCCCAGCGTGCGGTGACGCTGGCGGACAGCGGCGATCAGGTCGCCGTTGCGGCCGAGGATGTCATCGGCGAACTCGATCATGCGCAGGTTGGGCCAGGTCTGGGCGCGGATGCCCACCACCGTCCCCACCGCGTCGGCCGCCGGAAGGTCGGGGCGCGCCTGGGCCAGGATCATGGTCAGCGCCGCGGTGGACCGCGACACGCCGGCATGGCAGTGGACCAGCAGATGGCGGCAATCCACCGGCTCGGCCAGCAGGTCGCGGCCGAAGGCCAGGATGCGCTCCACATCCGACCGTTCCGGCGCGATCTGGCCGCGGGTCGGTTCGATGACATCGTGGAAGCGCAGTTCCAGCCGCTCATGCTCGCCGTAATCGCCGAACTCGCTTGGCTCCGTCATCTCGGGGTCGAGGATGGACAGCACGTGGCTGACCTTGCCGCCGCCGAAATTGCAAAGCTCGCTGAGACCGCAGACCGTCAGGCCGAAAGGCACGAAATCGCTGGCCATCATTCTCTCGTTCGATTGCGGAGGGAAGGAAACGGAGGGCTGGGGAGCCGTATTTGGCACCCGGCGCCGCAGCGCCGTCAACCCGGCGGTCAGGTCAAAGAATGTTGAACAGGTAGAGCAGAAGGATGACGGGGATCGGAATGCCGACCAGCCACAGCAGAATACCGCGCACGAAGCCTCTCCTTCCGTCGTTGCAACGGGCGATCCGGCCGGCCGGCGCCGGCCCTCTCACCCGTTACAACGGCGCGGCCGCCGGTTGGTTGCAGCGGCGGATAAGACCCTCAGGCCTCGTCGCCCCCATCGCCGTCGGAAACGGCCGGGCCGGCGTCCTCTCCGGCCGCTGGCGGCGTCGGACGCGGACGGCGGGTGCGCAGCTTCTTCAGCAGCAGCGAGAAGGGCTTCAGCGCGGTGTCCATGATGGTCTGGTCACCCTCCAGCCGCGACAGCAGGAAGGCGCCGGCCTCCAGGGTGGAGACGCTGTCGCGCCGCGGCTCCTTGCGCGCCTGCCCATAGAGCGAGCGGAACTGCGGGTTCAGCACGATGCGGCGGCATTTCAGCAGCCAGGCATTGCGCCACCACAGGGTCTTGGCCTGGCTCCAGGTGCCGTCCAGGACGATGACGCCCTCCAGATCCTCCAGGATGTCGGCGCTGTCGCGGAGCGGCTGGCCGTCCTTGTCGACCACCGCCACCTCCGGCCGGGGAGCGCCGCCGTCCTTCACCGGGCCGAGATACAGCACGCCCCAGCGCTTGGGATCGACCTCCCGCCCCAGGATGCGCTTCAGCCCCGGCCAGCTCAGCCCGACCTTCACCATTGAGTTGGCGAACTGCAGATGGGCGATCTGGGCGGTGCCCAGATTTTCCCGCTTCTCCTGCGGGTGCTGCAGGATCAGCAGGAACACGCCGTTGTCGATCGGCTGCACTGCCTCGCAAACGCACAGATGATTAGGTTTTAGGCAGGTCGGGCAAGAATCGGGTACGGGGGCGCTGTGCATGGGAGGTACGCATTCCTTGAAGAGGATTGGCCCCGAATATGGGTTGGAACGGCACGGAAGGGAACACATCTCACACGGGACGGCGGCGATGCCCGATCGAAGGGCGATGGCCGCCACGGCGTGTACGACAGTGTCCCTCGTGTCATACCGGTTCATGTGGGTTCGAGTGGCTTCGTATAAACCGTTTGTAGAGACTTAGTCGTGTGTCATGGAACTCGTGTGACGCGCTTAACAGCTGGCCTGGAACTTGCGTAGTTATTATCCAGGCAAACAGGAACGACGGGTGGGCCAGGACCGGCCTTAGTCAGGCTGATCCGCGGTGCCATCCGGCGCTCAGAAGGAGACCTGCCATGCTGCCCGCCCACCTTGCCGACCGCCTGCTGAAGCAGCGCCGCGATGCTGACAACGCGGAATTCGCCCGCCAGCTGCCGCTCTACGCCCCACTGGACGCGGATGACCCGCGCTGGATGACCGAGCCGGACGGGTCGGAGCAGCCCGCCCGCCGCGAGCCTGACTGGGCCACCAACTACTGACTCGGCACTCAGCGCGCGATAGCCGGTTTGCGGTGATCCGACAAGCGACCCTGTCGGTTGTCGGACATCGAGTCCAGGGCCATCGAATGCGAGGCTATCGAGTGCCGGGCCGGCCATAGCCTCGAGTCGCTTCGCGCGGCCTGCCCAAGGCCGCTTCCATCCTCTTTCCCCACGTCGCGCCAGCCCTCCCCGTCCCAGGAGAGGGTCCAGTGCCCTGGGCGCCCGCCCCGGCACCGTTCCAGCGCGACGGACCAGCGTGGTTTTCCCAGCCCCGGCGGACCTCCGGCCGGGCGCGGGGCCGCATCCTCCTCCCCATCCAGGCTGGGTGCCGCATCCAGGCGCCAGCGGGTCACCGCGGCGCTGAGCCCTTCCGCCCGCCGGTTGCGTCCACCCGACGCACCCAAACCCGCGCTCACGTCCAGCAGGAAGCCGGTCACCCCCGACGACTCGGCGGCGAGCTGCAGCCGCCGGCTGGCGGTGAGGTCCAGCCCCTCCAGTTCGCCCAGCACCGCCGACAGGGCGGAGCAGCGCAGCGCCTCCTCCATCGCCCACAGCGCATCGACCGGCCGCACCGCCCGCACCGCCACCAGCCTGTCCGGCGTCAGCCCATAGGTAGCCAGCCCCGGGGCATACAGGTCGCGCCCGCGCAGGATCCACAGCACCGGCGTTCTCGGCGTTGCCAGCCGGGCCAGCAGCGCCGCGGCGAAACCGGTGCCCGCCCCCGGATCCTGCGCCGCCACCGCATGCAGGCAGCCCAGCGGCAGCCCGCCGTCGGGCAGATGGCTGTCGACCGGGTCGATCCCGAACGGCAAAATTCTCCCTCCCTCCCCGCCCGCCCCCTCGATCCGCCGGATGCGCGCGCGCAGGTCGGCCAGCACGCCGGCACGATCGCGCGGCACAGGCTCCGCGGACGGGGAAGGGGACGACAGGACAGGCATGACTCGGCTCCGCTCGACAGGCATATGTTCCTGATATGTTCTATCATGGAGCCATGTCGAGGGGGAGTCTGCGACTCCTGTCTTGTCCTGTGACCGATTGCCCGAAGGTCCGCCGACCTCTCAGGTCAATTGCCGATGGGCGTGACGCCGATCTTGCTGCGCGGGGCGGCCTTGATGGTCGGGCCGGCATTGTCGACCGGCTTCTCCAGGGTGGTGGAGGTGCCGCGGCTGCCGCGCGGCGTGTTGCTCTTCAGGCTGAGCAGATGCAGCCGGACATAGGCGGTGGACCCGCCGGCCTTCACCGCCACCCAATCGCTGTTGCGCACCCGGCCCAGCGTGGTCACCGCCTGCCCTGCCCCCAGCGTGGCGACGACGCCCGCACCGGCGGACGGCTGGGCGCGCAACGGGGTCGGCTTGTCCACCTGCCATTCCCCATAGATCGGTTCCAGCCCCGCCCCGGTATCGGGCGCGGTGCGCACGGTCGGCGGATTCGGAATCCGCTGGTACGGCATGCAGCCGGGAACCATCAGCGTGGCCAGGGCCACCATCAGCGGAAGGAAACGCACACGCCGGATCATCGCTCACCTTGATATGGATCGGTGATTTGCAGGAAGGGCGAAAGGGGCTGGCAAACAGGAGCAATGGACCTTCGGCGCGACCATACAGGAGGTGCCCCCCTCTTCGCCACCGCAGCACACCCAACCTCGCTATGCGCTTTTTGGGGCACGTCGCCCGCCCCCCGAAGAATTAATGCAAATCCAATCTTTTTTGCGTCGCCCCAGCGCAGGAGTCCGGCCGCGCCCCGCGTATCTTGACCATCACGACGGCACCTTACGGGGGCATCCGGCCATGATCTCCTCCCTCGGCAGTTCCAGCAGCGCGGCGACGCTCCAGAAATTCTTCTCCAAGGCGGATGCCAACAGCGATTCGTCGCTGTCCAAGGACGAGCTTCTCGGTGCGCTCGGCGGCACTTCCGCCGCGTCCGACAGCAACAAGCTGTCCTCGGCGGTCGACAGTCTGGTCGGCAGCCTGGACAGCGACAAGAACGGCTCGCTCAGCGCGACGGAGTTCAGCTCCTTCTCCAGCCAGTTCGACTATGGCAACGGCAGCGCCCTGCTGGCGGCGCAGGAGCAGGCAAGCGCGATGCAGCAGCAATTCGCGCAGAACCTCTATTCCAGCCTGGACAGCGACAGCAGCGGCGGCATCAGCACCGACGAGCTGACCTCCGCCCTTACCTCCGCCGGCCAGTCGTCCACCGACGCCTCGTCGCTGTTCAGCAGCCTCGACAGCGACGAGGACGGATCGATTTCCGAGGACGAGCTGAGCAGCGCGCTGAAGGAGGCCGACGCCAACCGCCCGCCGCCGCCTCCCCCGCCGCCCGCCAACGACAGCGGCACGGCCAGCGCTTCGGAGAGCACGTCCGACAGCAGCAGCGGCGCGCCGGCAACGTTCTCTGCCTCGTCTTCGGGAAGCACCGCGTCGGCGGGCGGCACGACCAGCTACGACCCGCTGGACACCAACAAGGACGGCTATGTGTCGGAACAGGAACGGATGGCCGCCTATGGCGGCGTCACGCAGCAGCAGGCGGGCGGCGTGACGTCCAACCGCCTCAGCGGCGACATGCTGCGGACATTGATGCAGGGCATCAACGAGGTTGCCGCGTAGCCTTGTGGGTTCGGATGCGCGGCACGGGAAAAGGCGGTCGGCGGGTGGCGCCGGCCGCCTTTTCTTTTTGAAGAACGGCCCTCAGACTGCCCGGCCCTCAAACCGCCCGGCTGTGCCGCCCGGCGCCCTTGGACAGGTGGGTGTCGAAACGGGCGGCGACGATGCGCATCAGGGGGCGGGCGCTCTCCGGCACATGGACGCGCCGGCCCTCCACCACCGCGACGCCGTCGGCGACCAGATCGGCCATGCCCTCCAGCTCCGCGTCGAAGGCCGACTCAGGCAAGCCGTGAGCTTGGGCGATGGCGGCGGTGTCGACCGACAGGTCGCACATCAGCCGCATGATCAGGTCGCGCCGCACCTTGTCGTCCGTGGTCAGCGCGATGCCCTTGCCGGTGGGCAGGCGGCCTTCCTCGATGGCGGTGGCGTAATGGTCGAAGGGCACGGCGTTCTGCACATAGCCCTGCGGCAGCGCGCCGATGGAGGAGGAACCGAAGCCCAGCAGCACCTCGGCGTCGTCGGTGGTGTAGCCCTGGAAGTTGCGGCCCAGCCGCCCTTCCTCCTGCTGCACCGCCAGTTCGTCGCCGGGACGGGCGAAATGGTCGAGACCGATGGCGCTGTAGCCGGCGGCGGCCAGCGTGTCGCCGATGGCGGCGAACTGCTCCCACCGGCCAATCGAACCGGCCAGCGCCGCCTCGTCGATCTTCTTCTGGTGGGTCTTCATCCACGGCACATGGGCGTAACCGAAGACCGACAGCCGATCCGGCGCCATCTCCAACGCGATCTCGGCGGAGCGGGTGACGCTCTCCACCGACTGGTGCGGCAGGCCGTACATCAGGTCGAGGTTGACGCTGGTGATCCCGGCCTCCTTCAGCCAGGCCAGCGCCTGTTCGGTGACGGCGCGCGGCTGGACGCGGTTGATCGCCTGCTGCACCGTCTCGTCGAAATCCTGCACGCCCAGCGAGGCGCGGTTGACGCCGGCGCGGCCCAGCGCCGCGGACATTTCCGCCGTCAGGGTGCGCGGGTCGATCTCCACCGCCAGTTCGGCATCGGCGGCGACGTCGAAGCGGGTGCGCAGCAGCGCGATGATCGCCTCGAAGTCGTCCGGCGCCATCATGGTCGGGGTGCCGCCGCCGAAATGGATGTGGCGCACCGCCAGCCGGCCGGGAACGCGCTCCGCCACCATGGCGATCTCGCGCCGCAGATGGCCGAGATACTCGGCGATCGGCTCGTAGCGCGCGACGATCTTGGTGTGGCAGCCGCAGTACCAGCACATCTTCTGGCAGAAGGGAATGTGCAGGTAGAGCGAACCCGAGCGGGCGGGATCGATCGCCTCCAGCCAACCGCCATAGACGTCGCCGTTCACCTTGGGGGTGAAGTGCGGCGCGGTCGGGTAGCTGGTGTAACGCGGCACCCGCAGCCCGTCATACTTGGCGAGCAGCGCGGGATCGACACCGTGGGAACGGGACGGGGCGGGGGCCGGCTTTACGGCCAGGGCGGTGATGGCGTTCATGAGCGACAGAGTGCCGCAGTCCCCCCACCCCTGCCTTGATCCACGTCAAGATCGCAGGGACCGCCATTTCAGCGCTTCGCCGCGGCGGCGGCCAGACGCTGTTCCAGATGCTCGTGCAGCAGGTTCAGGTTCATCCGGTTGGCCTTGAAGGCGATGTCGAAGACGGTGCCCAGCACCGGGACGGACCCGCCGGCCCAGTCGAGCAGGACGTTGAAGACCATGCGGGCCACCAGCGTCTTGGGCAGGTCGAAGCGGGCGGCCTCCATGATGATGTAGGCGGAAACCAGCGCGGTCGCCGTGTCGCCCGCCACCGGCACCAGACTGGCGATGCCGTCCAGCCCGACCGGGATGCGGGTGAAGGGGATGCGCCAGCGGCTGTCCATCAGGCGGGACAGGCGGCGCAGCCGCTCCAGCCGCTGGAAGTCGATGGGGATCGAGCTGCCGGACCCGCCCGGTGGGGGATCTTCGGCAACGGTGCGCCGGCGTGTGCGGATGGCGTCGATCATCGCATGTCCCCCCGATCTGTCGGTCCCGCGCCTGCCGCGCGACTCCCCACCAAGGAAGAACCGGCCAGCACGCCCGCGGGTTCCGCCTTCCCGGAACAAAGTTCGCGCACCAAACAGATACCATGGGCGACTATCTTTGGCGATAACCTTCGCCGATCGGCATCAGGTCGCCCGCGCCGCCGCCCGTGTCCGCCTTGTGCCGGCGACATGGAGCAGCCCGTAGCCGACCAGCGCCGAGGCGAGCGAGCCGGCCAGCACGCCCAGCCGCACCGCCACCGCATGCTCCGGGTCGGCGAAGGCCAGCGTCCCGATGAACAGGCTCATGGTGAAACCAATGCCGGTCAGAACGGCGACGCCGTAGACCTGACCCCAGCTGGCCCGCGCCGGCCGCTCGACCACGCCGATATGCACGGCGATCCAAACGGCCAGGAACACGCCCACCTGCTTGCCCACGAACAGGCCCAGCGCGATGCCCAGCGGCACCGGCTCCAGCAGGCTGGCGGGGGTGATGCCGTCCAGCGGCACACCGGCGTTGGCCAGCGCGAAGACCGGCATGATGAGGAAGGCGACCCAGGGATGCAGCGCATGCTCCAGGCAATAGAGCGGCGCATCCTCCGCCCGCTTGCCGTCGGGACCCTTGACCCGCAGCGGAATGGCGAAGGCCAGCACCACGCCGGCCAGCGTGGCGTGGATGCCCGATTTCAGCACGCACACCCACAGCACCAGCCCCAGCAGCAGATAGGGCGTCAGCGAACGCACCCCGGCCCGGTTCAGCAGCCACAGCCCGACGGCCGATGCCGCCGCCAGCCCCAGCGCCATCGGCACCAGCCCGTGGCTGTAGAAGACGGCGATGATCACGATGGCGCCCAGATCGTCCATGATCGCCAGCGCCAGCAGGAAGACGCGCAGGCTGCCCGGCACGCGGTTGCCCAGCAGGGCCAGCACGCCGAGAGCGAAGGCGATGTCGGTGGCCGCCGGGATCGCCCAGCCCTGCAGGGCGCCCGGTTCGGCCTGGGCGAACAGGCAATAGACCAGCGCCGGCACCGCCATGCCGCCCAGCGCGGCGATGCCCGGCAGCATCGCCTTGGCCGGGCTGGACAATTCGCCCTCCAGCACCTCGCGCTTGATCTCCAGCCCGACCAGCAGGAAGAAGATCGCCATCAGCCCGTCGTTGATCCACAGGATCAGCGGCTTGTCCAAACCGACGCCCCCTGCCGTCACCGCCAGTTTCGTCGCCAGGATCGTGTCGTACAGCGGGGCCGCCGGCGAGTTCGCCCACAACAGGGCGAGCACCGCCGCAATCATCAGGACCACGCCGCTGGCGCTTTCGGTTTTCAGGAAGGTGGCGAGGCGTCCAAGCGTCATCGCGTCTCGTCTTTCCGGTCTGTTGGTCGAAAGGAACAAATGGCACCGTCAGGCTTCCGTTGGAAGACGCGGATGTCGAAAAATGCGTACGCCAACGATCGGCAGAGCATCGCGGCGAATTGACGCGCATGTGCATCTAAGCTGCTGCTGCTGCTCCGAATTTTGACGCCGAATACTTGAGGCCAGTCGGGCTTATGTCTTTTGATCGCTGGCGATGTCTGAGGGCAGCCGACACAATTCACCCAACAGCATCAGCAGAGCCGAAGGCCGATCGCTCCCAAGGCAATCAAAAATTGGGGCGATCACCGCAAGGCTCGGGGCAGGCCGGCAAACGGCCGCCCGTTCCGGAGGAAACGACCATGACCACGCTTTACTGCGCCTGCTGCGGCAGGCCCTTCGTCCGCACGTCCGCCCGCGGTCCGGCGCCCTTCTATTGCTCCCAGGATTGCCGGCTTCAGATGGCGGTCCGCCGGCGCGCCTGGAGCGGCAGGACGGCCACCCGACAGACCGTCGAGCGGCACGAGGTGGAGCCGGCCCCCTTCGGCCGCCTCCCCGCCGCGGCAGGCGGACAGCGGGCCGCCGCCTCCTGGAGGTGAAACGCACCGCCCCCGGATCAACGGCAAGACGGCGTCAGGACGGGGGAAGAATGGCGGAAAAATGGAACTGGCCCCTCTTGCAGCGGACCGCGGCCGACCTCATGTGGTCGCGGTCACGCTGGTGCCCTGCGGTGCCGGCGTGCAGCCTGTCGACTGCACCCATTTGACCGCCGGAGCCCCGCCCCTTCATGCTCGACCTTCTCGCCGACCCGAATGTCTGGGCCAGCCTTCTGACGTTGACCGCGTTGGAGATCGTGCTGGGCATCGACAACATCATCTTCATCTCGATCATGGCGTCGAAGCTGCCGCCCGAACGGCAGCACAGCGCGCGCCGCGTCGGTCTCGCGCTGGCGCTGCTGACTCGCTTGGCCCTGCTGGCCTCCATCGCCTGGGTGGCGCAGTTGACCCAGCCGCTGTTCACCGTCGCCGGCTGGGAGGTGTCGGGCCGCGACCTGATCCTGATCCTGGGCGGCCTGTTCCTGCTGGCCAAGGGCACGCTGGAGATCCACCACACCGTCGAAGGCCATGAGGAGAGCGGGTCGGCGCCCAAGCACGCCACCTTCACCTCGGTGGTCGTCCAGATCATGTTCCTGGACATCGTCTTCTCGCTCGACAGCGTCATCACCGCCGTCGGCATGTCCGACCATCTGCCGGTGATGATCGCCGCCGTCGTCATCGCCATGGCGGTGATGCTGTTCGCCTCCGGCCCGGTCGGCGACTTCGTTAACCGTCACACCACGGTGAAGATGCTGGCGCTGTCCTTCCTGCTGCTGGTCGGCGTGGCGCTGGTGGCGGACGGCCTGGGCTTCCACATTCCCAAGGGCTACCTGTACTTCGCCATCGCCTTCTCCGCCCTGGTGGAGGCGCTGAACCTGTTGGCCCGGCGCAAGCAGAGCCCGGGGCACTGACGGCAAAGAGGGGACGGCAAAGAGGGGCGCCCTTCCCGGCGCCCCCTTCTCTCCCTCACGCCTCGGCGCGGTCGGCCATCATGTGCTCGTAAGCGACCTTGAACAGGTCGCGGATCGACACGATGCCGACCGCGCGCTTGCCCTGGGTGATGGGCAGGTGGCGGTAATGCTTGTCGTGCATCAGCTTCAGCGCGTCGACCGCGTCGGCATCGGGCGGCAGGCTGTCGGGGTTGCGGGTCATCACCGTCCCCACCTCCACCGCCGACGGGTCGAGATCCTTGGACAGCACCTTGTTGTTCAGGTCGCGCTCGGTGACGATGCCGATCAGGGCGCCGTGATCGACCACCAGAACCGCGCCGATGTTCTTTTCGGCCATCATCTTCGACACGGTGGCGACGGAGGTATCCTCCGGCACCAGGATCAGCTCCTGCGACTTCACGACGTCCGGAACCAGCTTGCGTTTCATGACTTCCCCGAGGATCTGGTTGTTGTGGACCAGACTGTAGCCAAAGCGGACGATCGGGGAGAACAACGGCATAGCAGCAGAAGCGGCGCCGATTGTCGCAGGCAGACCTTACGAATACTTACGAAGCTTTTGGAACCGAAGCATTGGGCGTCGCCATTGCCGATCCCGCCGATGCCTGCCGCCCGGCGATCACCATGCCCAGCACCAGCAGCAGCGTGCCCAGCACCACCGCGGCGGCGGCCCCCAGCAGCGCGGCGTTGAAGCTGCCGGTGCGCGTCACCACCAGCCCGGCCGGAAGCGGCCCGATGATCTGCCCCAGCCCATAGGCGGCGGTCAGCGCCCCGACCACCCGTGCCGACGCTCCACCCGACAGTTGCCGCCCCAGCGCGAAGGCCTGCGACACGATCCCGACGAAGGTGCCGCCGAACAGCAGGGCCGAGACCACCGACGCGGTGGGCGATCCGGTCATCGGCAGCAGGATGGCCACCGTCTGCGTCAGATGCGCCAGGATCAGCGACCACCAGCTGTTGGTGCGCCGGGCGACTGCGGCCCAGAAGACCCCGGCGCCCATCGCCCCGATGCCGACGACCATCCAGGCGGCCTCGCCCACCGCGGCGGTGCCGGGATCGGTCTTCAGGATCGACACCAGGAAGGTGGCCGACACGATGTAGCCGCCGCCCTCCAGGAAATAGGCGACCGTCAGCAGCAGCAGCGGCGCCGACAGCCCGCCCGCCCGCGCCGGGGCGGCCCCCTCCGCCTTGGCGACCGCCGCGTGGCTTTGCGGCGCCGGATCGCGCACCCAAAGGCCGGGCATCAGCCCCAGCACGGCACAGATCGCCCCCAAGGCCAGCCAGTCGCCGTCCCAGCCCAGCCGTCCGCCGAACAGCGCGACGAACAGGCCGGAGGCGGCGATGCCCACCCCGATCCCGGTGTAGAGCCAGCCGGCCAGCCGCTCCCCGCCACCGCGGGTCAGCGTGTCCAGAACCATGGCGATGCCCAGGATGAAGATGCCGGCGCTCGACACCCCTGACAGGAAGCGCAGGACCAGCCAGACCGGCATCGCCTGCCCGGCGTCCCCGAGATCGAGCCCCATCGCCGCGGTGGTGGCGACGCTGATCAGCAGCGACAGCCGGAACACGGCGGTCCGCGTGGCGCCGTGCGGCACCAGACCGGCCCCCAGCGCCCCGACGAAATAGCCCAGATAGTTCAGCGAGGCGAGCAGCCCCGCCCCGTCGGCCCTCAGCCCGGTGGCCTCCTGCATCGCCGGCAGGATCGGGGTGAAGGCGAAGCGCGCGACACCCATTGCGATGGCAAGCCCGATCAGGCCGCCAACCAGCACCCGAACCATGTTCCACGCCCTCTCGGTGTTCGGCCGGCTCGTTGAAACAAGAACTGTTTGGAAAAACGAACCGTTCGGCCGGCCGATTGATTTGCGGTTCATCATGGCCGCGGCACTGCCCTCATTTCCAATGAATTGTTCTGATGATAAGCTCCACTTTCAGTGATGGGTGCCATGCATTGGCGGTTGGGGAGATGGTGCGATGGATCTGGCCGGTTTGCGGGTGGTGAAGGCGGTGGCCGACACCGGCAGCGTCAGCCGGGCGGCGGAGGCGCTGAACTGCGTGCAGTCCAACGTCACCGCGCGGATCAAGCGGCTGGAGGAGGATTTGGGCGTTGACCTGTTCCTGCGCCTCAGCCGCGGGATGGAGCCGACGCCGGCCGGCCGGGTGCTCAGCGGCTATGCCGACCGGGTGCTGCGGCTGGTCGCCCAGGCCCGCGACGCGGTGGCGGAGGCGGCCGGGCGCGGCGGCCGGCTGGCGGTGGGCAGCATGGAATCGACCGCCGCGGTGCGGTTGCCGCCGATCCTCGCCCGTTTCCACCGCGACCACCCCGACGTGGAGCTGACCATCACCCCCGGCCCGACCGAGACCCTGCTGGGCGACGTGCTGGCCGGACGGCTGGACGGCGCCTTCGTCGGCGGCGAGGTGGCGCATCCCGACCTGACCGCCCGGCGCATCTTCGACGAGGAGCTGGTGCTGGCCGAACCTGCCGCCGGGCTGACCACCGACTCCGCGCGCCGCACCCTGCTCGCCTTCGGCCGGGCCTGCGCCTATCGCGGCCGGGCGGAGATGGCGATGCGCGAGGCCGGGCGCGTGCCCTTCCGCGTCATGGAGTTCGGGGCGCTGGACGCCATCCTGGGCTGCGTCGGCGCCGGCATGGGGGTGACCGTCATCCCGCGCTCCGTCGTGGAGCGCGATCCCTGGCGCGAGTTGCTGGTCGCCCGGCCGCTGCCGCAAGCGCTGGGCCGCATGCCGACGCAGTTCGTGCGCCGCACCGACGCCATCGAGACCGCCAGCCTGCGCGCCTTCCTGGACGCCTTCTCCGGGGACATCGCTTCCGTTGCCCATTCGAAAAAGGCCGCCACGGGTGCGACAGGGTCGCCCACATCACGCGCAGGGTTGAACGGTTCGTCTGCGGCATGCTAGGCAGGCGCGGGTTGGCCATCCGGCCCGTTGCCATGCGCGTGCCCATTCCTGCCGGCACCGCCGGCCGGAACAGCGGAGAAGAATCATGCCCTACGTCGTCACCGACGGCTGCATCAAGTGCAAGTACACCGACTGCGTCGAAGTCTGCCCCGTGGATTGCTTCTACGAGGGTGAGAACATGCTGGTCATCCACCCGGACGAGTGCATCGACTGCGGCGTGTGCGAGCCGGAATGCCCGGCCGAAGCGATCGTCCCCGATACCGACGACCGCGCGACCAAGTGGCTGGAGATGAACCGCGACTATTCCGGCCAGTGGCCGAACATCACCCGCAAGAAAGACGCGCCGCCCGACGCCGACGAGTTCAAGGGCGTCGACGGCAAGTTCGAGAAATACTTCTCCCCGAAGGCGGGCGGCTGAGGCCGGACCAGCGGATGCGGCCCGGCCATTCCGAGTCGGGCTGCATCAACCGATTGATCCCGCCGATGTTGCTATGCAAAATCGACGGGGCGGCCATGGCCGGGCGATGAACGATTTCCGCCCGGTAGATTGCGCGTTCCCTTTGTAACTCGGGCGTAACATCGCTATAATGCGCGACCGGAGCCGGCCTCCGCGCCATTGCCGGTTTTCCCTATGTTCCAGGACCTGTGGCTTTTGTGATCGTCGTGGATGGGTCCCATCCCCACGGCGCCATAACTGTCCGGGGTCCTTTTTCGTCCCTTCCACCGGGGCGGCAAAATGGCGTGATCGCGAGAAGTGAGAGCCAATCCAAATGTCGAACAAGCTTGACTTCGAAGCCGGTGACTTCGTCGTTTATCCGGCTCATGGCGTCGGTCGGGTCGAAGGGATCGAGACCCACAGCATCGCCGGACTCGAGGTTCAACTCTACGCGATCACGTTCGAGAAAGAGCGCATGACGCTCAAGGTTCCGGTCACCAAGGCCCGCAACGCCGGCCTGCGCCGCCTGTCCTCCAAGGACCGCATCAAGGTCGCGCTGGAGACGCTGCAGGGCCGGTCGCGCGTCCGCCGCACCATGTGGAGCCGCCGCGCCCAGGAATATGAGGCCAAGATCAACTCCGGCGATCCGGTGTCCATCGCCGAGGTGGTGCGCGACCTGTACCGCGGCGCCGACCAGTCCGACCAGTCCTACAGCGAGCGCCAGATCTATCAGGCCGCCCTGGAGCGTCTGGCCCGCGAACTGGCCGCCGTCGAGAAGATCGACGAGACCAAGGCGACGGAGCGTCTGGAGTCGGTGCTGTCCAAGGCAGCCTGATTCCAGGGCCTGGGTTTCAGGCTCCTCATATACGTCCGTGACACGAACGGGCGCGCGGCTGCTACGTCACGCCGCGCGCCCGTCTCGTTTTTCGCCTTTGTTTCCGTGGCATGACACGCCTAAACTCCCGCCGCTTTCCGGCAGACGCCGCCGGAACGACTTCGCGACCGACGTCGAAGGGAATCCAGTTTGGGTCTGCCGCCGCGCCTTGCTCTTCCCAACCGTCAGGCCAGCCGCCATGCCGCGAGCATCGTCGGCGCCATCGAGGATGGCAGCCGTTTCGCCTCGCTCGGCCGGCCGCGCCGCGTCTGGGCCATCGGCGCCATCCATGCGCAACCCGACCGGCTGGATTTGATCCATCACGCCATCGGCCAGCGATTCCGCCCCGGCGACCGGCTGGTCTATCTCGGCAACATGATCGGCTTCGGCGACCAGGTGGTGGAGACCATCGACCGGCTGCTGGCCTTCCGCATCGCCCTGCTGGCGATGCCGGGCATGATCGCGTCGGACATCGTCTATCTGCGCGGCCAGCAGGAGGAGATGTGGCAGAAGTTGCTGCAACTCCATTTCGCCCCCGATCCCCGCACCGTGCTGGACTGGATGCTGCGCCAGGGCGTGGCGCCGACGCTGGCGGCCTATGGCGGCAACCTGGATGCCGGGATGGCGGGGGCGCGCGGCGGTGCGGTGATGCTGGGCCGCTGGACGCGCGAGCTGCGGCAGGCGGTGGCCGCGAGGCCGGGGCATGAACAGCTGTTCAATGCCCTGCGCCGCTCCGCCTACACCGGCGGGCCTGCAAATGACATCGCCAAGAAAGAGGGGGCCACGAAAGAGGGGGCCGCGAATGACGGGGCACCCGATGGGACCTCGGACGGCGCCGACTGGACCGGCAACAGCCGGGGCGGCGGAAGCCTGCTGCTGGTCAATTCCGGCATCGATCCCCGGCGCCCGCTGACCGGCCAGGGCGACGCCTTCTGGTGGGGCAGCGCCGGCTTCGCCCGGCTGGAGCAGCCCTATGGCGGCTTCAATCGTCTGGTGCGCGGCTACGATCCCGGCTGGACGCCGGAAAGCCCCGGCGTGGATGTCGGACCGGTGACGGTGACGCTGGACGGCGGCTGCGGCCGTGGTGGTCACCTCGTTTGCGCCTGTTTCGATTCTTTCGGCGAGATGCTGGACCTTTTCCAAGCGTGATCCATCCTTAGGTCCAGCCTGACCCTTCAGCCCGTCCGCCCCCTTCCTCCGTACAGGTCCGGCTATCCTTCCGGCAGCCGCCTCATGGGCCGCCGGCAAAAAACCTCCGTCCCTTGTGATCCGCTCCCCCTACACCTGCGTATGATTCCGCAACAGGGCGCGCTCATGCTTGTTGTCTAACCCGACGGCATCGGCCGGGGGCAGGCGGCAAAGCGGCGAAGACCCGATAGTACGGGGATATGCGAAGGAACACGATGCCGCCCAGACGGGAAGGAAGGGACGGATGGCATACATCGACGATCCGGAGACTCAGCGTGCTAACCTGAGCTTCATCAAGGCATCCATGCGCGAACCGTTGCTGTCGCGCGACCATGAATTCGACCTTGCCCGAAAATGGCGCGAGGGCCATGACGAACGGGCGCTGCATCAGCTGGTCCGGGCCTATACCCGTCTGGTGGTGGCCACCGCGTCGCGCTTCCGCAATTACGGCCTGCCGATGGGCGATCTCGTCCAGGAAGGCAACGTCGGCCTGATGCAGGCGGCCAGCCGCTTCGAACCCGACCGCGAGGTGCGTTTCTCCACCTACGCCGCCTGGTGGATCCGTTCGGCCATGCAGGACTACATCCTGCGCAACTGGTCGATCGTGCGGACCGGCACCACCGCCGCGCAGAAATCCCTGTTCTTCAACCTGCGTCGCCTGCGCGCCAAGATCGACAGCGCCACCCAGAACGGCAACGGCGCACGCCTGACCAAGGAAGGCCGCGAGTGGATCGCCGGCGAACTGCAGGTCGAGGTGTCGGAGGTCGAGGCGATGGAGATGCGCCTGTCCGGCTCCGACCAGTCGCTGAACACGCCGGTGGCCGACGGCTCCGATGACGACTGGCAGGATTTCCTGGCCGACCAGCGCCCCTCGCCCGAGGACGTGGTGATCGGCATGCGCGACGCCAACACCCGTTCGCAATGGCTGGCGGAAGCGTTGGGCGAACTCAGCCCGCGCGAACGCACCATCATCCGCGAACGCCGCCTGCGCGAAGAAGGCGCCACGCTGGAGGAACTCGGTCGCGAACTGGGCGTCAGCAAGGAGCGCGTGCGCCAGTTGGAGCATCGGGCCCTGCTGAAACTGCGGCAGTCGATGCTGAAGCGGGTCGAGGATTCCGACGACCTGCTGGCGGAGGCGTGAAGACCAAGCCTCGCTTGCCCCCACCCCGACCCTCCCCCGCTTCGCAGGGGAGGGAGTAAAGTGCAAGGGCTGCGGCAGTCCCCTCCCTCGCGAAGCGGGGGAGGGTTAGGGTGGGGGTCTAACGTCCCCACCCCGTCACACCATCAATGCCGGAAGTGCCGCATTCCGGTCAGCACCATCGCCAGACCCTTCTCGTCCGCGGCGGCGATCACGTCGGCGTCGCGGATCGAGCCGCCGGGCTGGATCACCGCGGTCACACCCGCTTCCGCGGCGGCCAGCAGGCCGTCGGCAAACGGGAAGAAGGCATCCGACGCAACCACCGAACCCCTGGTCAGCGGCTCCGACAGGCCGGCGGCCTTGGCGGCTTCGGCCGACTTGATGGCGGCGATGCGGGCCGAATCGACGCGGCTCATCTGACCGGCGCCGACGCCCACGGTGGCGCCGTTCTTGGCATAGACGATGGCGTTCGACTTGACGTGCTTGGCGACGCGGAAGGCGAACAGCAGGTCGGCCAGTTCCTGTTCGGTCGGCGCGCGCTTGGTGACGACCTTCAGCTCGGCCGGGTTGACGCGGCCGCTGTCGCGGTTCTGCAGCAGGAAGCCGCCCGACAGCTGCTTGATCATCATGCCGGGCTCGGCCGGGTTCGGCACGTCCTTGGTCAGCAGGACGCGCAGGTTCTTCTTGGTCGCCAGCAGCGTGCGGGCGGCCTCGTCGGCGTCCGGAGCGATCACCACCTCGGCGAACAGCTTGGAGATCTCCTCGGCCGTCTCCGCGTCCAGGCTGCGGTTGACGGCGATGATGCCGCCGAAGGCGCTGACCGGATCGCACAGCAGGGCCGACTTGTAGGCCTCCAGGAGGTTGGTGCCCTGGGCAACGCCGCAGGGGTTGGCGTGCTTGATGATGGCGACGGCAGGCTGCTCGAACTCCGCCACCAGTTCGAAGGCGGCGTCGGTGTCGTTCAGGTTGTTGTAGGACAGCTCCTTGCCCTGGAGCTGCACGGCGGTGGCGACGCCCGGACGCTTCTCGCCGGTGACGTAGAAGGCCGCCTGCTGGTGCGGGTTCTCGCCATAGCGCAGGGTCTGGGCCAGCGATCCCGACAGGGTGGTGCGCGGTGGGAAGGTCTCGCCCAGCTGGCCGGCCAGCCAGGTGGAGATGGCGGCGTCATAAGCGGCGGTTCGGGCATAGGCGCGCTGGGCGAGCCGGCGGCGCAGGGCCAGCGTGACGCAGCCGTCATGGGTCGCCAGCTCGTCCAGCACCGCCTCGTAATCGGACGGCTCGGTGACGATGGCGACGAAATCGTGGTTCTTGGCGGCGGCGCGGATCATCGCCGGCCCGCCGATGTCGATGTTCTCGACGCAATCGTCATAGGCCGCGCCCTTGGCGACCGTCGCCTCGAACGGGTAGAGGTTGACGACCACCAGATCGATGCCGGGGATGTCGTGCTGGGCCATCGCGTCGGCATGGATGTCGCGACGGGCCAGGATGCCGCCATGGACGCGCGGGTGCAGCGTCTTGACGCGGCCGTCCATGATCTCCGGGAAGCCGGTGTGGTCGGAGACCTCCTTGACCGGGACGCCGGCCTCTGCCAGACGCTGGGCCGAACCGCCGGTCGACAGGATCTCGACGCCACGGGCGGCGAGCGCCTTGCCCAGCTCCACCAGACCGGCCTTGTCGGACACGGAAATCAGGGCGCGGGTGATGCGGACCTTGTCGGGGGCGGGGGCGTGGTTGGCTTTGGGCGGGCTCATGGCGTCATCCTGATCGCTGCGGGTGGTGCGTTGGGCCGCAGGCAACCGGGGAGACCCGGACAAGCACGGAAGAAGAAAAGCACGGACGGCCACGGAAATGCCGCTCGGCTGTGCTTATCCGCGTCCGCCCGCCCGCACATTGCCGGTCCGGACGGACATGGATAAGCACGGCGAGACGAGTCCCGTGGTCGCCCGTGCCCCAAATCCCGTGTTCATCCGTGTTTCCACGCCCCTTCCGAAAGGAATAGGCCCGGCCACCGCGGATGGGCGCGATTTACGCCGCCTTGCGCTCGCGGCGCAAGGCCCATTTCACCGTCAGCCCTTCGGGGCCGCATTGTCCCTGCATCATGATCTGCCGGCTGCGGCGCGGCTCGTCCCCGCTGCCGAGATAGACGCTCTCCGCCACCTCCAGCACGGCGCCGGTCACCCGCATGCGCCAGGTATTGCCGCTGGGCAGGCGCAGAAGCACCTGATCGTTGCGCCCATCGCCCTGCCCTTGGACCGGCACCACCTCGACATTGGGATGCAGGTGGAAGCGGATGGCGTAGGGCTGCGGCTGCGGCGTGGCGCCGATCACCGGCTCCAGCGTGTCCTCGCCGCGCAGGTCCTCGCCATTGTCGGCCAGATAGACGCGGCGGCGGTGCAGCAGGCCGAATCCCTTGCTGTAGCCATTGTGGCTGGCGACCACCAGCATGGCGCCGTCGGATTCCTGCCGCTCGCAACTGACATTCGTCGGCCGGCGGCCGAGCCCGCCCTTCTCCAGCACTTCCGACGAGTTGGTGTCGGCCACCACCATGGTCGAATGGGCGGACGTCCCGGCCAGCGCCGCGCGCCAGGGGCCGCGCTGGGACGGGTGGCTGCCGCAATTGACGATCAGCCGCTCCTTGTTGACGGAAACCTCCATCGACAGGGTGCCGGCATGGGCGGTGCGGTCCAGTCCGGCCGGCGGCGGCGCGCCGGTGTCGAGCAGCACCAGCGTGCGCCCGGCGAGCAGACGCTCGAACCCGGTGTGCGGCGCGCTTTTCAGCGGACGGCCGCGGGCGTCGGCCTGGGCCAGCACGGTGTCGATCAGCGCCGGCTCCTCCTCCCGCCCGCCGTTGAACAGGGCGAGCCCGCCATCGACATGGCGGAAGAAGCGCAAGGCCGGCGTCATGCGGTCGATGGCGTGCTGGAGGCTTTCCGGCACTTCTTCCCGCGCGACGCGCAGCACGGCGCGCATGTCGATAAGGTCACGCAGAACCCGCATCTGGATCGACGGGTTGCGCTCCACATGACCGCCGTCGGGCAGGATCTGGCGCGGCAGTTCCTTGTCGAGCAGGCGCAGCGCCTCGCGCGCCGCCTTGTCCTGATCGGGCAGGCAATAGCCGCCATAGAGCAGGCCCTTGATCGCGCCGATCAGCCGTTCGCCGTCAAGCTTGGCCGGCGCCACCCGCAGCAGGTGGCGCAACTGGCGGGCCATGCTCTCGAACATCCGCGCACGGAACTCGTCGTCGGCGGACGCGCAGTAGAAGTCGTGCAGACCGATCCAACTGGCCAGCCGCACGCCCAGCACGTCGGGCGCCCAGCTCTGCGCGTGCCAGCCGCCATTCTGGTCCAGCCACGACCACACCAGCACCCGCGCCCGGCGCCGCGCGGTGTCGCCGCCGACCGCCCGCAGGTCGCGCAGCCACTCAAACCCATGGGCGGCGCGCAGCCAGCCGGCGCTGGCGCCCTGGGGCCGCCAATTGGGCGCACCGTTGGGATCGACCATGATCGGCTGCCCGGCGAAGTTCATCCGCCCGGCCAGCATGGCGTTGCCGTTGTCGATGTCGCCGGGCCAGGGATCGGGCGGGATCACCGCCAGCGCCCCCGGCGCCTTGCCGCCCAGCATCAGGGCGTAGAGGGGATTCCCATAGGCAAGGCGCGCCATGCCGCTGCGAAACCGTCCGTTCCCGTCGCCCATCTGCGCCGACTCCTTCAGGACCGCGAGCGGCGTCGGCGGCCGGCGGAGGGTGATGATGCGGTGCGGGAGAACGCGGACGGAAGCATGGGTCGTGTCGTATCAATTCGCCGCCCGCACCGCAAGACGGGCCTGGGATTTATCCCGCGGTGCGGACCGCAAAAGCTTCAGTCCGAACGTCGGCGCAGGCGCGCCACGAAGAAGCCGTCGATCCCACCGAGGTCGGCCAGCATGCCCGGAAGGCTGCGGACCTCCCCCACCTCGTTGATCGGCTCCGACAGGCCGCCGAGTTCGTCGGCGGTCACAGGCCAACGCTCCACCCGCCTGTCCTGTTCCAGCAGACGGGCGATCTGCGCCTCCCCTTCCTCCGGCTGGATCGAGCAGGTGCAGTAGATCAGCGTGCCGCCGGGCTTCACCAGCTCGACCGAGCGGGCGAGCAGCCGCGACTGGGCGCGGGCCAGCTTGGCGATGTCGTCCGGCGTCTTGACGCGCAGGATGTCGGGATGGCGCCGGATCGCACCAGTCGCCGAGCAGGGCGCGTCGAGCAGAACAGCGTCGGCCGGCTCCTCCGGATCCCACGTCGCGGCGTCGGCGGCCAGCACCTCGGCCTCCAGACGCAGGCGCTTCAGGTTCTCCGTCACCCGCTCCAGCCGGCGGGCCGAGCGGTCGATGGCGGTGACCTGCGCGCCCTGCACCACCAGTTGCGCCGTCTTCCCACCGGGGGCGGCGCACAGGTCGAACACCCGCTTACCCCGAAGATCGCCGAACAGCTTGGCCGGCAGCGAGGCGGCGAGGTCCTGGATCCACCACTCCCCCTCATCGAAGCCGGGAAGCTCGGTCACCGACCCGCCCGGCGGACGGCGCAGCGAGCCGGTCGGCAGCAGGGTCGCGCCCAGCCGCTCGGCCCAGCCCTCCGGATCCGACTTTACCGTGATGTCGAGCGGCGCTTCGTGCAGGTGCGCCTCGACGATGCCGCGGGTGCGGGCGGTGCCATAGGCGGAACGCCAGGACAGCCACAGCCAGTCCGGCGTGTTCAGCCGCCCGGCATCCTGCCGCGCCGCCATCTCCGCCCCTTCGCGCCCGATGCGGCGCAGCACGGCGTTGATCAGCCCCTTGTAGGGAGCGGCGTTGCGCGCGGCGGCCAACTCTACCGCGGTGTCGACCGCGGCATGGGCGGGGGTGTTCAGGAACACCAGCTGCGCCGTGCCCAGCCGCAGCATGTCGTGGATGGCGGCCTTGGGCAGGCCCGGCTTGGCGAGGCTGGCCTGGATCATCTCGTCGATCTGGCCCAGCCGGCGCAGGACGGTGGCGACCAGCAGGCGGACGAAGCCGCGGTCGCGCGGCTGCAGCGCCGCCAGATCGGGATGCGCGTCGAACGCGTCGTCGAAGGGAACGGACTTGCGCAGCACGTCGCGCAGCAAGTCGAGCGCAACGCCGCGGGCGGCGAGGGAAGTGTCGGTCATGACTATGGATCTAGCGCGCCGGACGGCCAGTGTCGATAAGGGATGCCCGGTGTTTCCGGACAATGAAGACCAAAAAGCGGAGGTCGGAAAAGCGAAGGGCCGGTGCGTTGCCGCCCGGCCCTTAGGTCTTCGCTTCTCTACCGGAGAACTGGAGCGGGCGAAGGGATTCGAACCCTCGACCCCAACCTTGGCAAGGTTGTGCTCTACCCCTGAGCTACGCCCGCGCTCCCGTCGTCCGGGAGCCGCTTTCTACGGAAACGCGGCCTCCGCCGCAAGAGGAAAATTCACCCTCCCCTCACTTTTTTCGCGACGGCTTTCCCCTCCCCTGCTGCGCTGCGGCACCGGGCGTCTTGCGTCCCGGCGGAGGCGCGCTATGGTACGCAACCATACGGCAACGGATGGAGATTGCGGCATGGCCGGCACCATCACCCTGACCCGCGATGGAGCGGTCGCGACCCTGACCCTGTCCAACCCGGACAAGCTGAACGCCTTCGACAAGCCGATGTGGCATGCCCTGATCGGCCACCTGACAGCGCTTGAGGCCGACGAGGGAACCCGCGTCGTCGTGATGCGCGGCGGCCCCAGCTCCAACGGGTCGCGCACCTTCTCCCCGGGCGCCGACATCTCGGAGTTCGAGAGCGAGCGAAACAGCCCCGAACAGGGCGCCAGCTACGGCGACCTGATGGACGAGGGGCTGGACGGCCTGCGCGCCCTGCGCCACCCGGTTCTGGCCGCCATTGACGGTCCCTGCTGCGGCATCGGGCTGGCGGTGGCGCTGGCCTGCGACCTCAGGGTCTGTTCGGAGAGCAGCCGCTTCGGCGTGCCGGTCAGCCGGCTCGGCATCTCCATGGGACCGACGGAGCTGAAGCTGGTCGCCGACGTCGCCGGCGGCCCGGCGGCGCTGGAGATCCTGCTCGAGGGCCGCGTCTTCGGCGCGGCGGAGGCCAAGGACAAGAATCTCGTCCACCGGGTCGTCGCGGATGAGGGCTTCGAGGCGGAGATCGCCGCCACGATCCAGCGCATCGCCACCGGCGCGCCGCTGGCCGCCACCCTGCACAAGCGCTATGTCCGCCGCCTGTCCGACCCGGCGCCGCTGACCGAGGCCGAAATCGCCGAATGCTACCACTGCTTCGGCACCGAAGACTTCCGCGAGGGCTACCGCGCCTTCCTGGAGAAGCGGAAGCCGGTATTTACGGGACATTGATCTTTGGAAAGAGTGTAGTTGCGGCAGGCAAGATTTACACGGATTTAGACACGGATTACACGGATTTTTTCTTGCTCGTGGCAACGCCTTGACCTCTCCCGGCAAGCAAGGACCTGGGCAATGCCATATCCGTGAAATCCGTGCTTCAATCCGTGACATCCGTGTCGATCTTGCCCGCCGATCCAGCGCGCCCCAAGAATCACCTCCCCGACCTCGCTTACGCATGGCAGGGCTTTCGCATGTGCGATGGTCAATGCGGCGGAACGTCTCACATTCGTAGGGCTCCGTTCCCTGCCTGACGGTCCGTCATGTCGCGCGTCACCCCGCTAATCATCGCCTGCGCCCTGTTCATGGAGAACCTCGACTCGACGGTGATCGCCACGGCGCTGCCGGCGATCGCGCGGTCGATGGGCGAGGATCCCCTGCGGCTCAGCCTGGCGATGACCTCCTACATGCTGGCGCTGGCGGTGTTCCTGCCGGTCAGCGGCTGGGCGGCCGACCGCTATGGCGCGCGCACCGTCTTCGCCAGCGCCATCGCCGTCTTCATGGCGGGGTCGATCGCCTGCGGCCTGTCGAACGGGCTGGTGGAACTGGTGGCTGCCCGCATCCTCCAGGGCATCGGCGGCGCGATGATGGTCCCGGTCGGCCGGCTGATCCTGCTGCGCACGGTGCCGAAGGACCAGCTGGTGACGGCGATGGCGCGGATGACCCTGCCGGCGCTGATCGGGCCGGCGCTGGGGCCGCTGGTGGGCGGCGCGATCACCACCTATGCCTCCTGGCGCTGGATCTTCTTTATCAACGTGCCGATCGGGCTGGTCGGCATCGCGCTGGTGCTGGCGCTGATCCCCAACCTGAAGGAGGAGCAGCGCGACCCCTTCGACGCCCGCGGCTTCCTGTGGAGCGCGATTGCGCTGGCGGCCTTCATGTTCGGTTTCGAGAATATCGGGCGCGACCTGCTGCCGGCCAGCGCGGTGGCGATCCTGCTGGTGGTGGCGCTGCTGGCGACGCTGGCCTACCTGCGCCATGCCCGCCGGGTGGTGCGGCCGGTGCTCGACCCGTCGCTGTTCCGGCTGCCGACCTATCGCGCCTCGGTCCTGGGCGGCACGCTGTTCCGCGTCGGCAACGGCGCGGTGCCCTTCCTGATGCCGGTGATGCTGCAGATCGGCTTCGGCCTGACCGCCTTCGAGTCGGGAGCGCTGACCTTCGCCGGTGCGGCGGGGGCGCTGACCATGAAGGCGCTGGCCGGCCCGATCCTGCGGCGCTTCGGCTTCCGTCTGGTGCTGACCCTCAATTCGCTGGTCAGCGGTGCGATCCTGGCCAGCTACGGCGCCTTCCGTCCCGACACGCCGCATCTGGTGATCCTGGGCGCGCTGCTGGTGGGCGGCTTCTTCCGCTCGCTGCAGTTCACCGGGATGAACACGCTGAGCTATGCCGAGGTGCCGCAGCCGATGACCAGCCGCGCCAACACGCTGGCCAGCGTGATGCAGCAGCTGTCGCTGAGCCTGGGCGTCGCCGTCGGCGCCACCGCGCTGCACCTGACCACCCAGTGGAGCGGCGGCGCCCTGACCCCCGCCACCTTCGTTCCCGCCTTCCTGACGGTGGGGCTGATGGCCTGCGCCTCCAGCCTGCCCTTCTGGCGCCTGCCCGCCGATGCCGGCAACGAGATCAGCGGGCATATCGGCAGCGCCCGCCCTGAAACACGCCCCGAAACGCGGCATGACGCTGCCCGCAACGCGACGGTCAAGACCGCCGCCCTGACCGACGCCGCGGATTAGCAAAGATGGGGGCGAATGGCCGCCGTCCCATTTCCGAGCATCGCAAACACCCCTATCCATTATACGGATATGCCCGGATCGCTGTGACTTCGGATGAGAATAATTCCGGCGATCATGATTAATTTTCGTGCGAGTCGCTTTTACTAGCGCGTGCGTTCCGGGCGCGTTCCCGCTATAAACATGCATGGCGGCCATGCGCCGTCCTCAAGATAAACGGGAGGCTCCGGGCGGCTGCGCATCGGGGCGGGACAGCATGATGGATTGGGACAAGCTGCGGGTATTCCACGCGGTGGCCGAAGCCGGCAGCTTCACGCATGCCGGCGAGACGTTGAACCTCAGCCAGTCGGCGGTCAGCCGCCAGATCAGCGCGCTCGAGGAAAGCCTGGGCGTTCCGCTGTTTCACCGCCACGCCCGCGGGCTGATCCTGACCGAACAGGGCGAGTTGCTTCACCGCACCGCCCGCGACGTGTTCGCCAAGCTGTCGATGACCGAAGCGATGCTGACCGAAAGCCGGGAGCATCCCAAGGGACCGCTGCGGGTGACGACGACCGTCGCCTTCGGATCGACCTGGCTGACGCCGCGCATCAACGAGTTCATGTCGATCTACCCCGACATCCAGCTGACGCTGCTGATCGACGACGACGAGCTGGACCTGGCGATGCGCGAGGCGGATATCGCCATCCGCATGAACACGCCGCGCCAGCCGGACCTGATCCAGCGGCACCTGATGTCGATCCGCTTCCACCTCTATGCCAGCCAGAGCTACCTGAAGAAAAAGGGCACGCCCAAGACGGCGGCCGAGCTGGACAATCACGACCTGATCACCTATCCGCCCGACGTGCGGGCGCCGATTCCGAACGTCAACTGGATCATGGAGGTCGGCGACCCCTCGCCCAACCGGAAGCCGATCCTGCAGGTCAACAGCGTCTACGCCATCTATCGCGCGGTGGAGAGCGGGCTCGGCATCGGCGCGCTGCCGGACTTCCTGGTCGACAGCTTCTCCAAGGACGTGACCCGGATCCTGCCGGACGTCGACGGGCCGAAGGTCGACGCCTACTTCGTCTATGCCGAAGAATTGCGCCATTCCAAGCGCATCGCGGTCTTCCGCGACTTCCTGGTTAAAAAAGTGGCAGAAACTCCGTTCTGACCTCAAACAATTTTCAATGATCCCGTAAGAGAATTGCCGAAATCGACGATGTCTTTCCGACTTTCCGGAGCGGCATCGTCGATTTCGGCATTTTTATTAGCCTTCTAAGGATATTTTGAAGCCATGCGCGTCTTGCATGGTAGATTTATATATTTGTGCCTGGAAAGTTGGCAGCAGAATGGTCAAATTTTGATCGTTGGATGTTGCGACGCAGCATCCGATGTTTCGTCCCGGAGGTCTCCCCTCCGGGGTTGGGTCCTCGGACCCAGCGTCTCCCAGACGTGAAGCCTCCCTGTTCAACTCGCCGCTAATCCAATGGGTTAGCGGCGGTTTTTTTATGTGCGCAGGGTCTGGGCCACTCCGGGGGAACGGTCAAACCGCATTTCCGCTCCCCTACGGCGACGGACACCTCATGGCCAAGCTGTCGACGCACAAAGGGCCGCCCCATGGGACGGCCCCCTGTTCACGCTCGACAGCCTGCCCCTCAAGCCATCTCGGCCAGCTGGATCTGCTCGGCGCGGTCGTTCACCTTGGTGCGGATCCGCTCCAGCGCAGCCAGCGGAATGTCGATCTTCACGCAGGGTTCCTGAACGCGCGGATCGTCTCCCGGATACAGCGCCTCATACTCGGCGGCATTGTCGTAGGCTTGGCGGTTGTCCGCTTCGAGATAGGTCTCGACCGGCAGCCCCTCGGCATACATGCCGTCATGGCTGTCGAGTTCGATGTGGAAATATTCGATCTCCTCCATCGCATCGACCTGCCGGATCGACGAGCCGTTGATCAGCAGGCGGGCCGATACACCATACTCGCCGATCAGCAGCGCATGGCTGGGGGAGATGTAGAGGTCGCGGGCGGGCAGGTCCCGGGCGATGGCGCCGCGGGCGATCCGGACCGGCAGGTGAACCTTGCGCAGATGCTCGGTGTCTAAGGACGACCCCGCCAGCAGGCGGCGGCCGATCCAGCGGATCGAACGGAACTCGCCGGTCACAGACGACTGGATCAGATCGCCGATCTTCAGGCTGTCGACAGGCACGTCGCCAAACATGGAACGGACGTAGGTGCCGCGGAGAATGCAGGTCGGAGTGGGAAGGGGAGTCATTGTATTGAAAAGCCCCATGTCATTTCGATGAGTCTTCCACCGGCCGTGCCAAGCTTCACGATGCCCGGCACGGCGGTGGCGTACTCCGAAAAGGTTACTCCGTTAAGCAATCCGCGGGGCGGCGAAGTTGTGCGGATTTATGACTGCCGGTGACCAATTGTCGCAGATGCGCCGGCGGACGACTGCGGCATTTCGTCCGGTTCCTGCTCTTCCAGCGCCGCCCGAGCAAGGGCGAGGATATTGTCCAGCCGGATCACCAGCTCGTTCTCGCACAGGGCTGAACGTGCTGATGCGGCTTCGTTTATGATCGCCCGCAAGGCGTCGCATTGTGTCATGTCGACCTCCGATCCCGTGGTACCCGCTTGTCCGTTTGATAGAACTCCACCCGACAGGTCCCCATTCCCTGTGAAAAACTTCACAGCACGCATCCCGCCGTTTCACATACCCATTTATGCATCGGCAACGGAGGGCTCCCCCATGCACATGCGCAATATCAGGGTGAACGGCAAGCGGACCAGCATGAAGCTGATGCCGGTCGAGTGGGAGTCGCTCGAGGAAATCTGCGCCCGCGAGAACATGACGATGAGCGAACTGGTGTCGAAGATCGATGCCGAACGCCAGGACTGCGACAACCTCACCGGCTGTGTCCGCGTCTATGCGCTGTGTTATTTCCGCAAGGCCGCCAGCCTGTCGGAGCCGATGCCCCGCCACCGCGCGCCCGCAGCCGTGGCCTTCGCGGCGGAATAACCACCCGGCCCATCCCGCATAAGCAGTTTGCCGAAGTACCGGCCGCCGGGGTCCGACCATCGGACAGGACCCGTGGCGCTGCCGCGGCCGGCACACCATGTTCGACGCAGGCCCCGTTCCGGCGGCCATCCTCCTTGCGTCGACCGAGATGGTGTGCCGATGCCGGATGCCGATCAGTTTCCCGTCTACAGCGCCGCCGAGCGGCGGGCGGATGCGGCCGTTCATGCCATCGGGGTAACGGCGGGCGTCGCCGGCTTCGTCTGGCTGCTGAATGCCGGCGTGTTCTCCGGGGCGGTTCCGGTCCACACGGCGCTGGCGCTGGTCATCTACGGATTGGGGTTGGTGGGGATGCTGACGGCGTCCGCCGCCTACAACCTCGCCCCGCCCGGCCTGGGCAAGGCGCTGCTGCGGCGGATCGACCATGCCATGATCTTCGTGATGATCGCCGGCACCTACACGCCCTTCACGCTGGGGCTGGGCCAGGGGATCGGGCTGGGCGGCGCCGTGTGGGGCGGGGCAGCCGTCGGCGCGACGCTGAAGCTGCGCTTTCCGGGCCGCTTCAACCGGCTGGGGCTGGCGCTCTATCTCGGGCTCGGCTGGGCGGTCGTCACCGCGCTGGAACCCTTGGGCACGGCATTGTCGACCCCCGCCCTGTGGCTGCTGATCGCCGGCGGGCTGGTCTACACCATCGGCGTCGTCTTTCACCTGATGGAGCGGATGCCCTACAACAACGCGGTCTGGCACCTGCTGGTGCTGGCCGCCGCCAGTTGCCACTTCGCCGCGATCACAGTGGCGTTTCTCTGATTGGCGTTCCTCTGAAATGCCGGGGCCGCAGAGGACAAGCGGCCGCCGATTCCGTATCTTCCGCGGATCACGATCCAAGGGAGACATGATGGCCAACATGGGACCATCCTTCCGCCTGTCGCCGGCCAGCGCGGCACTGGCCTTAGTGACCGCGGTTCTCATGACCGGCACGGTCGGCACCGCGCGGGCCGAGCCGTCCTTCGATTGCAAGGCGGCCGCCACGCCGGTTGAAAAGGCGATCTGCGCCGATTCCAAACTGGCCGATGCCGACCGCGAGATCGCCGACGCCTACAAAACCTTGCAGGATCTGTCGGGCACCGCCGATCGCGAGCGGCTGCGCACGGAGCAGCGGGCATGGCTGGCCCAGCGCAACCAGTGTGCGACGGCGCCCTCCCCCGGCACCTGCCTTGGCCCGGTGCTGGACGCCCGGCGCACGGCCCTGTCCGAGTCGGTGCCCAAGGCGGTCGCCGCGGTGACCACCATCATCGACGGCATCGCCGCCGACCCGGCCGGTGCCGCCAAGCGGCTGGCCGAGATCCGCGGCGGGCTGGGCAAGGGATGGAGCGCCTATCTGCTGCGCTTCGGCCCCTCCCCCGACCGCGCCAAGGCGGATACGCTGCTGCGCGACGCCATCGCGGGCATCGACGATTCCTATGCCCGCGAAACCGCGTCCGGCGTCGATCTCGCCACCGACGACGGCTTCCTCACCGCACTCCGCGTCGTCAGCGACGATGTGGAGATGGCCTGGCCCTGCTCGGTGATGGAAAAGCGGGGGGCGGCGGCCTGGAAGGCGATGGAGCCGCTATACGGCAGCAACCGCGACAATTTCGGCGCCTATCCTGCCTGCCCCGACGACAACGCCCTGCTCGCCTCTCCGGATTGGAAGGCGCTGGACGAGCTGTTCGCGCCGATGCTGGAGGCGGCCTCCAACCGCACCGGCACCATCCGCTTCGCGGCCTACCGCCAGATGGGCATCGATCGCATGAAGTCGGCGGTCGATCCGCGTCTGTTCGTCGCCGACGCACCGGAACTGGCAACGCTGGTGAAGGACACCGCCGGCTGGTCCAACCCGCGCTGGATCGCGCCCGGCTGGGGCGATCGCCTGCGCAAGGCGGTGGACGCGGCGGTCACGGCCTGGACGCCGCAGATCGCCGCCCGCTACGGCATGACCAAGCCGGAGGCCCGCCGGGTGGCCGAGGCGGTGGCCGCGCAGGGGCTGAGCGGCAGCGTCGGCCTGATCACCGACAATCTGGAACTCCAGAAGGACACCCGCCTCCCCGACTGGCTGCGCGGCAGCTGGAGCTGGAACGGCGGCGGGTCCGAGGACACGCCCTTCACCGGTCCCGCCGGAAAGGCGCGCATCGACGAGACCTCCATCTGCGTCGGCAGCGAGTGCGGCGGCTATGACGTCGCCGGCCAGGGGGAGGACGCGCCTTTCGACCCCAAGGAGATGCCGAAGGACGTCAAGCCCGCCCCGAACGCCGCCCGCCAAGCGGTCAGCCTTGCTCCGGTGTCGGCCGGCTCCAGCCTGACCATCGTCCCGCTCGCCGGCGGCAATCTGCTGGTCACCGGTACGGCCAAGCCGGTGGTGCTGAAACGCGAGGGGAAATAGACCGACTCCGGCGCCGGCTGTTCTTCCCCCAGGATCGCGAAAGTCTCGAACGCGAAAGTCTTGCCTGCATCGTTCGGGTAGGCGACACTTCGCGGCGCGTGCTGCGGTTGCGGAACCGGGCGCGGCTTTCCGGGGGGAGGCATGGCACGGAACCTCAAGGCGCTCGGGTTGTGGCGCACCGCGCTGGTCGCCAGCGTCCGCAAGGACGCGCCGGACCTGTCGGCGCGGCAGCTGGCGATCCTTCTCCAGGTCTATCTGACCGACCCGCCGCACACGGTGCGCGGTCTGGCATCCCTGCTGAACATTTCGAAGCCGGCGGTGACCCGCGCGCTCGACCGCCTGTCGGTACTGGGCTTCGTCAAGCGCAAGCGCGATGCGGAGGACAAGCGCAACGTGCTGGTCCAGCGCACCGTGAAGGGCAGCGTCTATCTGTCCGATTTCGCCGAGCTGGTGATCGCCGCCGGCGCCGTCGCGCCGGAGGACATGGCCCGCATCCAGGCCGACGAGGAACTGGCCGCCGCCGCCAAGGCAAGGCTGGAGGCGGCATTGCAGGATGTACCGACGCGGGAGGCCGCCGCACTGGAAGCCTCCGCATCCTGAGCGGTCCCAGGTCAGCCCATGACAACTGGCACGTCTTCGCTGAAGCCATCATCCCCGCGAAGGCGGGGATCCAGGCACTCCATCAAGGAAACCAAAGGGCAAGCTGAATTCCCGCCTTCGCGGGAATGACGGACGATAAGGCGCCGATTGCCCCATTTCTTCCTTACAGCAGCGCTTCCAGCACGCGGTCGGGCGGGGCGTGGCCGTCGGTGAAGGTCTTGATGTTGATCACCACCTTCTCGCCCATGTCGATGCGGCCCTCGATGGTGGCGGAGCCCATGTGCGGCAGCAGGACGACATTGTCCAGCCGCAGGAGCTTCGGGTTGACCGCCGGCTCATGCTCGAACACGTCCAGGCCGGCACCGGCGATCTCGCCCTTCGACAGCATGCGGGTCAGCGCCACCTCGTCGATCACCTCGCCGCGCGAGGTGTTGACGATGTAGCAGTGCGGGCGCAGCAGCTTCAGCCGGCGTTCCGACAGCAGGTGATAGGTGGCCGGCGTGTGCGGGCAGTTGATCGACACGATGTCCATCCGCGCCAGCATCTGATCCAGGCTGGACCAGTAGGTCGCCTCCAGCTCCTGCTCCAGCTCCGGATGGACGCGGCGGCGGTTGTGGTAATGGATCGACATGCCGAAGGCGCGCGCCCGCTTGGCCAGCGCCGAGCCGATGCGGCCCATGCCCAGGATGCCCAGCCGCTTGCCGCTGATGCGGTGGCCCAGCATGGTGGTCGGCCCCCAGCCGGTCCATTGGCCGGAGCGGACCAGACGCTCGCCCTCCGCCACGCGGCGCGCGGTGGCCAGCAGCAGCGCCATGGTCATGTCGGCGGTGTCCTCGGTCAGGACGCCGGGGGTGTTGGTCACGACGATGCCGCGCTCGCGCGCCGCCTTCAGGTCGATGTGGTCGACGCCGGTGCCGAAGGAGGCGATCAGCCGCAGCTGCGGCCCGGCGGCTTCGATCAGCGCGCGGTCGATGCGGTCGGTGACGGTGGGCACCAGCACCTCGGCGATGTTCATCGCATCCTGCATCTGGGCCGGGGTGAGCGGCACGTCGTCCGGATTGAGCCGGGTGTCGAACAGCTCCATCATCCGCGTCTCGATGACGTCCGGCAGCTTGCGGGTGACGACAACGAGCGGCTTCTTCTTGTCGGTCATCGGTGCTGGTCCTCCCTTGCCCCGGCCCGCCCGCATCGAGGTCCCGGCACGGGCTGCTCCGGTCCATGGTTGCCATACCAAGCGGTCGTGGGACTGTCCAGAAGTCCGTCGCGAAAGACCGGCCTGCGAGAGGGAGATTGCAGCCTTGGATTGGGGTGGCGGACCGGGGGTGGCGGCGCTTGCCCAATCGAACGGGTGGTCTCTATAGTGCGGCCCGGTTTTTCCCTCGTCAGCTCCGGTGCCGCCATGCCTGTCCGCCGCTCCGTCCTCGCCTCCCTGGCCCTGATTCTGGGGGTGGGCATGGGGCTTGCCGCGGGCGGCGCAGTTACCGGCGCGGGCGCGGCGTTCGCCGCGGAAAGCAAGGATCCGACCCATGCGTCGGGCCTGCCGATCCCCCGCTTCGTCACCGTGCGCGTCGGCGAGGTGAACCTGCGCTCCGGCCCCAACGGCAGCTATCCCATCGAATGGGTCTTCAAGCGCAAGGACATGCCGGTTGAGATCATCCAGGAATTCGACACCTGGCGCCGCATCCGCGACTGGGAGGGGGCGGAAGGCTGGGTTCACCAGAGCGCGCTGTCCGGCCGCCGCGGCATCCTGATCGTCGGCCAGACCCGCGCGATCTTTGAGTCGCCGCGCGGCGACAGCGCCGTGGTGGCGCGGGCCGAGCCCGGCGTCGTCGGGTCGCTGAAGAAGTGCCGCGACGAGTGGTGCGAGGTCGAGGTGAAGGGCTATCGCGGCTGGATGAAGCGTACCGATTTCTGGGGCACCTATCCCGGCGAGAAGATCGAGTAGTCGACCGCATCGTTCGGTAATCATCGCGTCGGCAGACCGGTATCCTGCACCGATACCAGCGTTGACAGCAACCGGTTACAGGATCACCAGTCTAGAGATGCACAGATCCGTGCTTCTCGCGATTCCGGCGATGCGATGCTGAAGCTTGCGTTTCTGCTGATCGGCCCTCGGGCCTTTCGGTCCCACTGGTATGTGATCGCCGTGCTCGGCCTGCTGTCGATGGGGTTGGGGCTGGCGTTGGCACTGAATGCTTCCGTCGGGCTGACCCAGGTGATCTACAGCTTCCTGGGACTGGTCTTCACGGCGGCCGGTGCCGTAAGCCTGCTGATGGCCCTCTCCGCGTCCTTGGGGGCAAACCGGCGCTTCGCCCTGGCACGGTCGGTGCTGGCGATCCTTGCCGGCGGATTGCTGCTGGCCTCGCCGCTGTTGAACGGCTGGGCGCTGGCCTTGCCTCTCGCCATCGTCCTGGCGCTCGACGGGGCGAACCGGGCGGCGGCGGCGGCAGTGTTCCGCGTGCGGAACTGGCGGCTCCTGATCCTCTGCGGGCTGGCGGAACTGGCGCTGGCGGCGATGATGATGACGGAATGGCCGCTGCCCTCCGACCGCAACACGCCACTGTGCATCGGACTGTTCATCGGCCTGTCGGGCTGGCTTCTGCTGCGGCTGGGGGTGATGCTGCGCAACCTGGAGGACGAGGCGGCAATCCTCAACCTGCCGCTCTTTTCCGGCCGGGGCTGGTACGACAATGCCCCCGTTCTGGTGGGCGACAGTCCGGAACCGGCCGGCCGTCACGACCGGCCGCTGGTGGTGCGGGTGTGGACCCCGGTCGCCTCCGCCACCGCGCCGCTGGACAGGCGGCTGGTGATCGACCGCTACATCGCCGCCATCGACCGCAACGGCGTGGTGTCCACCGGCCACTCCGCATTGGAATTGGCGCCCGACCTGTATATCAGCCACTATCCGGCCAACGAGATCGACCAGTCCGGCGTCAGCTTCGTGACCGCGTTGCGCAGCGGCACCGAAAACGACGTGCCCGGCCGCTTCCTGCCGTCCTACGAGGAAGAGATCGCCGACTGGTGCCCCGCCGATTCGACCGTGGAGCTGTGGACCTACGATCGCTGGCGTCTGCGGGCATTCTGGGCCGGATACCGGCAGGACAGCACCTACAACCTCTCCAACCGGAACTGTTCGGTCGTCGTCGCCGCCGCATTGGACGCGACGCTGGAAGGTGCCTTGGCCAGCCGCTTCCCCTGGGTGCGTCTGCTGCGCCTGCTGATGGATCCCGATATCTGGGTCGCCTCCCTGATCCGCAGCCGTGCCGATGCGATGAGTTGGACGCCGGGCTTCGTGCTGGACTATGCGGCGGCGTTGGCCCGCGTCGTCGACCGCCCCGACCGGTCCTGGCACCGCCGGCTCGGCGGCTTTCTCGGACAGCTGCGCGGCACCGCCCGTCCGCCGGAAGGCGGCATGGAGGGCCGGCCGGATACGCAGCCGTCATGACCGATACCCATCACCTTATTGAAAAAGGAGCAGGCATGACATCGGAGCCGACAGCGGATGACGGCGGCCTGCTGTCGCGCGCCGCGGTGATCGCCACGGCGATGATGTTCGGGCTGACCTACAGCCTCAGCGCCGCCCTGATCGCGCTGGATCTGTCGCGGCAGAACCTGAGCGACCTGACCATCGGCGCCAACGCGGCGATGCATGCGCTGGGCGTGCTGGCGATGGCGGTGCTGCTGCCGCGGATCGTGGCGCGGCTGGGCATCCGCCGGCTGGTCATCCTGGCACTGGCGGGGGCGGCGGTTCTGCTGGCCCTGTTCCCCGCCACCCCGATCTGGATCTGGTTTCCCCTGCGCATCCTGCTGGGCGCCGCGTCGGAAACCCTGTTCGTCCTGTCGGAGACCTGGACCAACAGCCTGAGCAGCGAGGGCAGCCGCGCCCGCGCCATGGCGGTCTACACCGCGGCGCTGTCCTCCGGCTTCGCGCTGGGGCCGCTGATGCTGTCGCTGCTGGGCTCCGGCGGGGCTCTGCCCTATCTGGCCGGCGCCGGTGTCGCCTCCGCCGCGGCGCTGCTGGTCGCCTCCCCCCGCATCCGGGCGCCGGAGTTCGAGCGGCCGTCGCGCGAGGGGCCGTTGCACTTCATCCGGCTGGCCCCGGTCGCCATCGGCGCCATCGTGCTGAATGCCGCCATCGAGACGGCCGGGCTGTCCTTCCTGGCGATCTACGCCACCAAACTCGGCTGGTCGGAGACCGGAGCGACCAGCCTGATGTCCTGCATGATGATCGGCGCCATCCTGCTGCAGCTTCCCATCGGCTGGCTGGGCGACAAGATGGACCGGCTGACGCTGGTGATCGGGCTGGCGGTCTGCGCCGCGCTGGGGGCGCTGGTCTGGCCGGTCGCGCTGATGAGCGAGGTCGCGACCTACGCGCTGCTGTTCGTCTGGGGCGGCGCTTTCGTCGGCGTCTACACCATCATGCTGGCCATCGTCGGCAGCCGGTTCCAGGGATCGGAACTGGTGGGGATCTATGCCGCGATGGGGCTGATGTGGGGCGTCGGCGCGCTGGCTGGGCCGGTGCTGGCCGGGGCGGCGATGGAGCTGACCCGGCACGGGCTGGCCTTCTTCGCCGCTGGCGCCTGTCTGGCCTTCGCCGCGTCGGCGCTGCGCCATAGGACGGCGGAAGGCCGCCCGGATGGCACCCAACCGGGCACGGGGGCTTGAAGGCGGGCGGGAAAGGCCGTACGGTCGCCACCTTACCTTTCTCTACTGCAAGAGCAGTCCAATGAGCGGCGCGTCCGGCAAACAGATCAAGAAAGTGGTGCTCGCCTATTCGGGCGGCCTCGACACCTCGGTCATCCTGAAGTGGCTGCAGGAAACCTATTCCTGCGAGGTGGTGACCTTCACCGCCGACCTCGGCCAGGGCGAGGAGTTGGAGCCCGCCCGCAAGAAGGCCGAGCTTCTGGGCATCAAGCCGGAAAACATCTTCATCGACGACCTGCGCGAGGAATTCGTGCGGGACTTCGTCTTCCCGATGTTCCGCGCCAACACGCTCTATGAGGGCACCTACCTGCTCGGCACCTCGATCGCCCGGCCGCTGATCGCCAAGCGCCAGATCGAGATCGCCAATATGGTCGGCGCCGACGCCGTCGCCCATGGCGCCACCGGCAAGGGCAACGATCAGGTCCGTTTCGAGTTGGGCTATTACGCCCTGCGCCCGGACATCACGGTCATCGCGCCGTGGCGCGAATGGACCCTGAACAGCCGCACCACGCTGCTGGACTACGCCGAGAAGAACCAGATTCCGATCGCGAAGGACAAGCGCGGCGAGGCGCCCTACTCCACCGACGCCAACCTCCTGCACATCTCGTACGAGGGCAAGGCGCTGGAGGACCCGTGGGTCGAGCCGGACGAGGACATGTACACCCGCTCCGTCGCCCCGGAAAAGGCGCCGGACACCCCGACCTACATCGAGGTCGAGTTCAAGAACGGTGACGCGGTCGCCATCGACGGCAAGGCGCTGTCGCCGGCGGCCCTGCTGACCGAGCTGAACCGGCTCGGCGGCGAGAACGGCATCGGCCGCCTCGATCTGGTCGAGAACCGCTATGTCGGCATGAAGTCGCGCGGCGTCTACGAGACCCCGGGCGGCAGCATCCTGCTGGTGGCGCATCGCGCGATGGAGAGCATTACCCTCGACCGCGGTGCCGGGCACCTGAAGGACGAGCTGATGCCGCGCTACGCCGAGCTGATCTATTGCGGCTATTGGTGGAGCCCGGAGCGTCTGGCCATCCAGGCGCTGATCGACCAGACCCAGTCGCTGGTCAACGGCACCGTCCGTCTGAAGCTGTTCAAGGGCAACGTCACGGTCGTCGGCCGCAAGTCGCCGAACTCGCTGTACCGCATGGACTATGTGACCTTCGAGCAGGACAGCGTCTACAACCAGAAGGACGCGGAAGGCTTCATCAAGCTGAACGCGCTCCGCCTGCGTCTGGGCGCGATGGCCAAGCAGAAGATCGGCTGATCCATCGGCTGATCCAGGGACCGGCTCCACCGCCCGCCAGCCGGGCGGTGGAGCGTTCCTCCGTTTACTGTACCGCCAGCATGTCGCGGCGGATTTCCACGGCACGGTCGGCCGCCTTGCCGACCACCTCCTGAAGCCGTTCGAACTCGGCGCTGTAGCTGCCGACGCCGAAGGTCAGCGACCGCAGCTCCACGATCAGATCCTGCATGTCAGCCTGCGGCATGCACGCCTTCACCTCGTCCCAGCCGGGCCAGCCCGGCCGCGCATCGAAGCCCAGAAGCTGGCCGCGCCGGCCGCTGACCAGACGCTGCACCTTGGGCGTGAAGGCGCTGGGCACCGCGATGGTGACGGTCAGGATCGGTTCCAGCAGCACCGGCTCGCAGGTCGGCAGCGAGTCGGCCATCGCCTGCCGCGCCACCGTCTTGAACGCCATGTCGGAGCTGTCGACGGCGTGGAACTGGCCGCCGGTCAGCGTCACCGCGAAGTCGACCACCGGGAAACCCAGCGGCCCGCGCACCGCCGCCTCGCGCACGCCGGTCTCCACCGCCGGGATGTACTGGCGCGGCACGGCGCCGCCGACCACCGCATCCTCGAACTGGATGCCCGACCCGCGCGGCAGCGGCCGGACCTCGACATGGATGTCGGCGAACTGGCCGTGGCCGCCGGTCTGGCGCTTGAAGCGGGCGTGGTGGCTGGTGCCCTTGCGGATCGTTTCCTTATAGGGGACCTGCGGCGGCTGGCCTTTCACCGCCACATTGAAGCGGCTGCGCAGCCGGTCCATCGCCAGCTTCAAATGGACGTCGCCCTGCCCCCACAGCACCAGTTCGCCGGTCTCGGCCGACTGGTCGAGCGTCAGGGACGGGTCCTCCTCCTGCAGCTTCTGCAGGGCGGCGGACAGCTTCACCTCGTCGTTGCGGTTCTCGGCGCGCAGCGCCAGACCATGCACCGGCGGGGCGGCGGCCGGCCAGTCGGCGGGGGGGCCGAGGTTGGTCTTCTCGGTCAGCCGGTCGCCGGTCGCCGCCTTCTCCAACCGGCCGAGCGCCACCAGATCGCCGGCGACCGCCTGCGGCACCTTGGTCTGGTCGCGGCCGAACAGTTGGAAGATGCCGGACACCCGCTCGCCACCCAGCGTCATGCCGTCGGTGACGGTGCCGCGCCAGACGCGGGCGAGGCTGAGCTTCCCGGCATGGGAGCCCATCATCGTCTTCACCACCTGCGCCGCCACCGCCGTATTGGCGGGGATGTCGATGCGGGCCGCGGGG
>NZ_LGQU01000013.1:0-58417 GCF_003115935.1 Azospirillum sp. TSH20 | reverse complement strand
TGGATGGGTGGGGGATGGGTGGGGGGGGCCGGCCAGTCTGCCGGGTGGAAGGGAACGACCGCCGCGCTCGACGGTTGAGGTGGCGAAGAAGGGCGCTTCGGCCCGGCCGCGAGGTCGGACTGTCGGCGACCGGAAAACCATGTAATTGCAGGAGCCGCCTCCATGAAACGCCATCATCTTCTCGCGACCGCCGCCCTGGTTCTGTTCGCGGCCCCCGCCCTGTCCCTGGCCCAGACGCCGACGCCGACCGCCAAGGTGACCGAGAAGGGCCAGCTGGCGCAGCAGGACATGAATTTCGCCACCAAGGCGGCGATGAGCGACATGTTCGAAATCCAGGCGGGCAAGCTGGCGCAGGACCAGGCGAAGGACAAGGACGTCAAGCAGTTCGGCAGCCACATGGTGTCCGACCACACCAAGACCTCCGACGCCATGAAGGAGATGGCGCAGAAGAAGTCGATGACGCTGCCGACCAAGCTCGATTCCGAACACCAGCAGAAGCTGGACAAGCTGCGCGGCATGAAGGGCGAGCAGTTCGATTCCGCCTATATGCAGGGTCAGGCCGACGCCCACCAGACCGCCGTCTCGCTGTTCCGTGAGGAGGCGCAGAACGGCAAGGACGCCGACCTGAAGCGCTTCGCCGAGCAGACCCTGCCTACGCTGGAACAGCATCTGCGCATGGCCCGCGACCAGCGCCCGGCCGTCGCCTCCGCCGGTGGTGCCGCCGCCCAGCAGGGCACCAGCTTCGAGAAGATGATGGGCAAGGACGTCTACGGCGAGAACGGCAAGAAGCTGGGCGACGTCGCCGACATCATCCTCGACGCCCAGAGCGGCAAGGCCACCCAGGTGATCCTGAACCGCGGCGGCGTGCTGGGTATCGGCGCCAAGCAGGTGGCGCTGGATTACAACCTGCTGCGGACCGACGGCGACCGCGTCGTCGCCCGTCAGGTGACCGAGGATCAGGTCAAGCAGATGGCGGAGTTCAAGTACGACGACAACACCGTCTCGCTGGGCAAGCGCAACGGCGACCACAACACCGGCAGCACCGGCAGCAATGCCAACCACAGCGGCATGTCCGACGATGCGGCCCATGGCACGGCCAACAGCCTGGACAGCACCAAGCCGCGCAACCCGCAGTGAGCAAGCCGCAGTAACATTGGGTGGGCCTGACGGTCACTCCTGATCCCGCATCCAGCCGTCGGCCGCCGGGAACCGTCTTCCCGGCGGCCCCGTACAGCCAAACGACACGGCCAACCGACGGAGATAACGCCATGGCGAACGCCAGCAAGAAGCACATGAGCCCGAGTGGACAGGGCAAGGGCACCGGCACCGGCGCCACCACCGACCTGCCCGCCGGCTCCATCGGCGACAACGAAGTGCTGTCGAACCGTGACAAGTCCCGTCATTCCGACGCCCGCGGCCTGGACAGCAAGGCCGTGCAGACCGAACAGATGCAGGACCACGTCGCCAACCACAATCCTGACGAATGATGCCGGGCACCGGTTGAGGTGTTTCGGGACGGGACCGTGCGAAAGCCGGTCCCGTCGCCGTTTCAGCCCCGCCAGAACTGGGGCATGAACAGCACCAGCACGGTGAACAGCTCCAGCCGGCCCAGCAGCATCGCCAGCGACAGCAGCCATTTGGCCGAATCCGGCAGCGGGGCGAAGGTCCCGGCCGGACCGATGACGTCGCCCAGGCCGGGGCCGACATTGGCCAGCGCGGTCACCGCGGCGCTGGCGCTGGTGATGAAGTCCAGCCCCAGCGCCATCAGCGCGATCGTGGTGACGCTGTAGGCGGTGAAGAACAGCGCGAAGAAGACGATCACCGATCCCAGAACGTCGTCGTCCAGCTGCCGGTTGCCGTACTGGCGCGGGAAGACGCCGCGGGGATAGATCAGGTGGAGGAAGTGGGTGCGCAGCACCGTCGCCATCACCTCGAACCGGAAGATCTTGATGCCGCCGGCGGTCGATCCGGTGCAGCCGCCGATGAAGGTCAGGCCGAAGAAGACGCCGACCGCCAGATTTCCCCACAGGCTGTAGTCGGTGTAGGCGTAGCCGGTGGTGGTGACGACCGACACCACGTTGAAGGCGACCAGCCGCAGCGCATCGGCGAAGCCGTAGTCGTGCTTGAGCGTCAGCCAGAGGCTGAGCGGCAGGATCACCGCCGCCAGGAAGGTCAGGTAGGTGCGCACCTGGCTGTCGCGCCACAGCGCGTCGCGCTGGCCGGTCAGGGTGCGGACATAGAGGACGAAGGGCAGGCTGCCCGCCAGCATGAACAGCGTCATCAGCCAATGCAGCACCGGATTCCTGAAATGCCCGGCCGAAGCGTCCGAGGTGGAGAAGCCGCCGCTCGACAGGCTGGTCAGCGCATGCACCACCGCCTCGAACGGGGTCATGCCGGCCAGCCAATAGCTGAGACCGCAGATCACCGTCAATCCGGTGTAGACCGCCGTGATGGCCTTGGCGATCTGCTGGGCGCGCGGCAGCACCTTCTGCGAGCGGTCGGAGGATTCGGTGCGGAACAGCTGCATGCCACCGACCCTGAGCGCCGGCAGCACCGCGATGGCGACGCCGATGATGCCGATGCCGCCCAGCCATTGCAGCAGCGCCCGCCACAGCAGGATCCCCTCCGTCGTCAGGTCCAGCCCGACCAGCACGGTCGATCCCGTGGTGGTCAGCCCCGACATCGTCTCGAAGAAGGCGTTGGCGTAGTTCAGCGACAGGTCGGGGAAATGGCCGAACTGAAACGGCAAGGCAGCGAAGGCCGCGGTGGTGGTCCAGGTCAGCGGCGTCAGCAGGAAGGCCTGCCGCAGCGACAGCCCGCCGTGCAGGTGGCAGCGCGCGGACCACGCCAGCGCCGCGCCGCAGGCACCGGTGAAGGCGGCGGAATAGAGGAAGACCCGCGCATCCGGATTCCCATAGGCATAGTCGACCGCGGCCGGGATGAGCATCGTCGCGGCGAGCGCCAGCAGCACGATGGCAATGATGAACAGGATCGGCCTGAAATTCGGCATGATGTCTCTGGACGGCGGAATGGGGCGGCTGCGAATTCTCAACGGGAGGGAGCGGCCGATCAGAAGAACTCCAGCCCGACGGCGAACAGCTTTTCGACCTTGCGCACCAGATCGGCGGTCGCCATCACGATGACGCGGTCGCGCGGTTCGATCACCGTCTGGCTGGTGGGAATGATGACCTCGCCGCCGCGGACCAGTGCGCCGATCATCATGCCGGCCGGCAGGCCGATGGTGCCGATGGGGCCGCTGACGGCGCGCGAGGTCTCCAGCGCCTCCGCCTCCACCACCTCGCCGAAATTGTCGCCGATGGTCTGCACCGCCGCCACCCGGCCGCGCCGGACATGGCGCAGGATGGAAGAGACGGTGACCGCCGCCGGGTTGACGACGACATCCATCCCCAGCCCGGCGACGATCGGCGCGTAGGAGGTCTTGTTCAGAAGCGTGATCGCCCGGCCGCAGCCGGCGCGCTTGGCCAGCAGCGAGGTGAAGACGTTGGTCTCGTCGTCGTTGGTGACGGCGACGATGGTCTCCGCCCGGCCGACCTGCGCCTCCTCCAGGATCTCATGGTCGAGCGCGTCGCCGTTCAGCACCACCGTGCTGGAGCGCAGCGAGCGCGAGATCAGCTCCGCCCGGTCGGCGTTGCCCTCGATCATCTTGATGGAGATGCCGCGCATGTGGCGTTCGACGATCTGCGCCAGATTGAAGCCGACATTGCCGCCGCCGGCGATGACCAGCCGGCGGGCCGGCGCCTCGCTGTGGCCGAACAGGGCGACGACGCGGACGATGTCGGCGGTACGGCAGACCAGATGCACGTCGTCGCCCAGCCGCAGCTGGTCGTTGCCCTTCGGCACGAAGCCGGTGCCGTCGCGGAAGACCGCCAGCACGGCGGCGCGCAGGTCGGGAAACATCTCGGTCAGGCGGCGCAGCGGCGTGTTCAGCAGTGGCGAGCTGTTGGTGCAGTGGACGCCGATCAGATGCACCTTGCCGTCGGCGAGCGGCACCATCTCGAACGCGCCGGGGGAGCGCAGGCGGCGCGCGATGCTGTGGGCGATCTCCACCTCCGGCGAGATGACGACGCTGATCGGCAGATGCTCCGGGGCGAACAGCTTCGACCATTCCGGCTGGAGATAGGCCTGCTTGCGGATACGGGCGATGCGCAGCGGGATGTCGAACACCGAATGGGCGACCTGACAGGCCACCATGTTGACCTCGTCGGAGTGGGTGACGGCGATCAGCATGTCGGCGTCCCGCGCCCCCGCCTGGGCCAGCACGTCGGGGTGCGAGGCATAGCCGACCATGCCGCGCACGTCGTGGCTCTCGTCCATCCGCTGGGCAAGCTCGGTCGAGGTGTCGATGACCGTGATGTCGTTGTCTTCCAGCGCGAGATGCCGCGCGATGCTGGCCCCGACCTGTCCCGCCCCGCAGATGATGACCTTCATACGCCCGCTCTCCCCCACTTGCCGACCGCTCCGCTCCGGTTTGGCCGGAATTTGAGGAAATGACGGCGGGAGCGGAGCGTTGCAAGTCGAAGCGGTTCGGCGGGCGGGAATTCCGGCCCGAATCGCCGGAATTCCCCGACAGGTATCAGAACTGTTTCAGCAGCCGGTCGATGTAGTTGCGTTCCTCCTGCGGGCGGCCGTACTGGCCGGACCGGCGGCGGAGTTCGTCCAGGATTTCACGGGCGCGCTGGAGTTCCGACTGTTCGGGGATTTTCACGTCGTTGGAATCCTGCATGCCGTAGCCGGACGGGCGGCGGCCCAGCGGGTCGCGTCCCCGGCCCTGGCGGGGCATCTGGCCCTGCTGGCCCATCATCGCCTGCCCCCCCTGGCCCATCATCTGCTGGGCCATCTGTTCGGCCATGCCCTGCATGCCCTGCTGCAGCTGCTCCATCGCCTCCGTCTGCGACGGCACCGCGGCGCCGGGGGCGCCCTGCTGCAGCGCCTGGGCGGCGTCGCGCATGGCGCGCTCGGCACGGCCCAACGGCTGCGGGATTTCGCCGCCCTGCTGTTCGCCCATGCGGCGCATCAGCTCGCCCAGCTGACGACGGAGAGCCTCCTGCTGTTCGGCCTGCTTCTGCAGGGTCGGGCTGCCCGGATTCTGCTGCTGGCCGTTCTGGTTGCGGCGCTGGTTGGGCTGGCGGCCGCGGGGCTGTTCGCCCTGCTGCCCCTGCTGCTGCTGATCCATCGACTCCTGCGACTGGCGGAAGCTCTGGTCGAGGAGCTGCTGCTGCTGCTGCGCCAGCTTCTGCAACTGCTGCATCATCTCCCAGGCCTGGTTCTGCTGCTGGGCCTGCTGCTGGTTCATCTGGGCCATGGCGCCGGAGCGCATGTTCTCCAGCATCTGCTGAAGCTGGGACAGCATCTGGCGGGCGGCGTCGCGCGACCCCGTCTGCGCCATCTCGCGCATCTTGTCGAGCATCTGCTGGAGGTCGTTGCGGTCGGTCATCTGGTCGGCCATTTCCGGCGGGACCATCGGGATCTTCTCGCCGCGCTGCAGCGCCTCCATCATCCGCTGTTCCATGGCGTCCATGAACTTGTCGAGCGCGGCCTGCAGCTCGTCCATCAGGCGGTTCAGTTCCTCGTCGGAGGCGTTCTTGTCCAGCGCCTCGGACAGCCGCTTCTCGGCGTCGCGCAGGTCCTTCTCCGCCAGCGACAGCCCGCCATCCTCGATGCGGAGCGCGGTTTCCCACAGAAGCTGCTGCAGGGCCGGGACGGAGTCGGCGCTCTGGTCCAGCATCAGCCGGGCCATGGCGGTGCGCAGCGACAGGAAGGCGACGATGTCGTCGCCATAGGTGCCGGGGCGCGCGGAGATCTCCGCCAGCGCGCGGGCGACCTGGACCCGCGACTCCTGCGGATTGCGGGTCAGGACCTTGCGCTGGTTGATGATGGCGCGGGCGACGGGATGGTTGAAGGTCCGTTCCGGCAGGATGATCGCCGCATCCTCCGACCGGCCGGTCTGGCCGGCGCCGTCGGTCGCGGTCAGCCGAACCGTCACCGGCATGCCGGCCCAGGGATGGGCGGTCAGGTCCTGGAAGGCGGTGGCGTGCGCCTCCTTCGGCCGGACGCCGGGCAGCGACAGCGGGAATTCCAGCACCGGGTCGGCCTCGGTTTTCGGCGCCTCGGTCTTCGCGGCGCCATTGTTTGCGGCGCCGGGGGGCGGGGGAACATCGGGTGCGCGGCGGATCTGCGCCTTCACCTCGGTCAGGCCGTAGTCGTCGCGGGCGGCATAGTCCAGCTTCAGCGCGCCGCGCTCTCCGGCGGCGGGCGGATTGGCATGGGCGATGATGGGCGCGCGGTCGGGCACCACCTCGATCGGCCAGGAGCCCAGCGTGCGCCCGCCCTGGGTGACGGCGATGCGGGTGCCGCCGGTCACCGGCTTCTGCACCTGGAAATTGGTCGAATCCACCGCCTCGAACGGGCCGGTCTGGTCGCCGGCCTCCAGGCTGGGGGTGCCGCCGCCGCCGGTGACGCGGGCGAGCACGAGGCTGCCCTGCGGCACCTTCACCGGTTGGTCGGCGGGGTGGTCGCCGGAGTGGTTGGCGGTGGGGGAACCGGCGGTCTGCTGGCTTGCCGGCTTTGCGGTGGAGCCGGATTTCAGGAAGACCGGCGGCAGGCCGGTATAGTCGGGCGGGTTGATCCAGAGGTCGAGCGTCGCCGCCGCCGTGACGGTGCCGCCGGCGAAATGGGGGGTCAGCGCGGCGGCGATGCGCGGGCGCCAGTCACCCCAGGATGCTGCACCGGCGACCACCAGCGTCAGGATCACCAGGGCGCGCAGGGCATAGCGGTCGTGCGACGGCACCTCGGTGCCCGGCCAGGCGACGCGCAGGCCGCGCATGGCGGCGCGTGTGCGCTCCTGATGCAGGCGCCACAGCGCCTGGGCGGTCGGGTCGTTGCCGGCGGGCCGGTCGCGCAGGGTGTGCAGCGGACGGTGGGCGAGACCGCTGTCCCGTTCCAGCCGGCGGCGGGCCTCATCCTCGGCCGGGCTGCGGAAGCGCCGGACCCCGATGACGAGCGACAGCAGGAAGGCGGCGGCAAGCACCAGCAGGGCCAGCCCGTGCAGCCAGCCCGGCAGCAGGACCAGCAGATTCAGCAGCGCCAGCGCCAGGAAGGCGCCCAGCACCGACAGCGGAGCCCACAGCGCCGGCCCCAGCCGTTCCCACAGCAGCGCCGCGCGCGCCTGGGCAAGGCGGAGGCGCGGTTCGGTCACGCCGTCGCTGTCGCCACGATCATCGGCGGCCCGGTTCTGGGCAGCCTGATTCTGGCCGAGTCCGGAGTCGCCGCGTCGCTCGTTCTGCTTCATGCCGCCCCCTCCGCGCCGAAATGCCGCCGGTCCGGCGGTTCGCTTGGCGCCGCCGACCGGTCATGCTGCGCGAGCCAATCATATAGGTGCCGCCTGCGGTTTTTGCCCACCGACTTGTTCACCGGCGCAATGCTACAGCCCATCATTGCGCCATGGCGAAACTATGACGCGCGGCGATCCGCCGAAATTTCGGGGCGCGCGGGGTGCCGTCAGTCGCCTTCGCCGGCCGGGAGCGGCTTGGTCACGGCCGTGCCGCGCCGGGTTTCGCGGTGCAGGATATAGAGGCCGCTCGCCATCACCACGGCGGCGCCGACCGCCATGGTCGTGGTCGGCACCTCCCCCCACAGGAGCCAGCCGAAGCCGACCGCCAGCAGCAGCGAAGTGTAGTTCAGCGGCGCCACCAGGGCGGCCGGGGCCAGCGAATAGGCGCGGGTCAGCATCAACTGGCCGCCGCCGCCGCACAGGCCGGTCCCCAGCAGCAGCAGCCAGTCCATCGGGGCCGGCGTGATCCAGGAGAAGGGCAGGGTCAGGCCGAGAAGGACGGTGGTCAGCAGGGTGAAGTAGAAGACGATGGTGTTCGGAACTTCCGTCCGGCTCAGCTGGCGGATGGCGATCATCGCCAGCGCGTTGGTCAGCGCGCCGAACAGCGCGATGAGCGCGCCCAGATTCAGCACGTCGCCGCTGGGCCGGACGATGATGAGCACGCCGACGAAGCCAACCAGAACCGCGCTCCAGCGGTGGATGCCGACCTTCTCGCTCAACAGCGGCACCGACAGCGCGGTAAGGAACAGCGGGGCGGCGAAATTCAGCGAGATGGCGTCGCCCAGCGGCAGCAGGTGGAAGGACCAGAACATGGCGGCCATGGAACTGAGCCCGATCAGCGACCGCCCCAGATGGCCCCAGGGATAGCGGGTGCGCAGCGTCGTCACGAAGCCCATGCCGAAATGGATCGCCAGACAGACCGGGATCAGTGCGAACAGGCTGCGGAAGAACATGACCTCGGTCACCGGGAAGCGGTCCATCAGGAGCTTCGCCAGGACGTTCATCAGCGAGAAGAACAGCACGGAAATCAGCATCGAGGCGATGCCGAGCGGGGTGTTGTCGACGCGCTTGTGCGGCTTGGGGATGGTTTGCGGCGGGACAGTCACGGTGCGCCGAGCCTACCAAGCGTTGCCGCCCGCGTCACTGTGTCGCGACGCGGGCGGTCATGTCGGGGCGGTATGGCGGTGTTGCGTAAACCCGCGCGGGCGCTCGGCCCGGAACATCCGACCTTCGCTCAGACCTTGAACAGGCCGGAGATTTCGGCCTCGGCGCGCAGCCAGTGCTCCTGCTCGCGACCTTCGGGGCAGCCTTCCTCCTGCCAGATCTGATAGGCGCGTTCCTGGATCATGCGGTTGCGCTGGCCGCTGAGCAGGCCTTCGGCGATGTTCATGTTCAGGCGGGCCAGCGAGACCAGCTTGCGCGTCTCGATGGCGCCCTGGGTCGCCAGCATGGTGGTGGAGACGACATACTGCGCCAGATTGCGCAGGTTGGCCTTCACCTCCGGCTCGACCGGGCAGTCGTCGTTCAGCAGGACCGTCTTGATGGCGATCCACAGCTTCAGGTTCTGGTCCAGCGCGAGGTTGACCTTTTCCGGCACATCCGATTCCAGCAGGGTGCTGGCCGCCTGCAGCAGGACGATGCTGTCCTGTTCCACCGACGCGAAGTTGGTGCGCAGGATGGTGTCGGCCCAGCTTTCCACCGGAGCCTCGAACACCGGCGCGGCGGCGGCAGCGGCGGCAGGAGCGGTTGCGGGAGCGGCGGAAGAGGCGGTCTTGCGCTTGGTGGCCATGGTGGGTTCCCCGGGGAGCGTTCGGTCCGCGTCCACTTGAACCAACCATGTTTAAGATGTGGTTAAGACGCTACCCTTGCGCGCCTTTTGCCGGCGCCAGACGCCGCGACACGATGTCCTGAGCTCGGCGACCAGTCAGGGGCCGCCGAAAGGCAAGCGATAGTAAAAGCCGAAGACGTTGTTGGTGCCGGCCGCCGGATCGCCCGCCGCGGCATCGTTGACGATGCGGCTGTAGCCCAGGCTGAAGCGTGACTTGTTGTCGAACTCGTATCCCAATTCCAGCTGAGAGCGGAACTCGGTGGTGGGGGCGCCCTCGCGCCGGGCGGTGGGCAGGGTGCCGGCGCCGAAACTGGGGGTGAAGACGAAGGAGCCGAGCGGCACGTCCACCAGCACGCCGCCGCTCAGGCCGCCGGTCAGTCCCCCAGTCAGTCCCGGGCCGACGCCGGTCACGGCGCCGCGCGGGGTCAGGCTGCTGCCGCTGCCCGGCCCGATCCAGGGCTGGATGCTGACATAGGGTTCGACCTGCGGGATCAGCGAAGACCCGATCCGCATCTTGCTGTTCAGGATGGTGAGGTTGCTTTCCGCCGGCGGCTGCAGGCTGTAGGCGAGGCCGCCGACCGCCCAGTTGCCGAACCGGCCGTCCGCGTCGATCGACTCCGCCCGCGCCGATCCGGCGCCCAGAAGAGTGACGGCGAGCGCGAGCAGGCAGGCGGGCAAGACGGCCGGCCGGCAAATCCTATGGCGGCAATTTCCCTGGCGGCTGAACAGGCGGTTCACGGGCACCCCCTCCCGGTGACGCGTCGGATCGCACCACGCGGTCCGGCCACTATAACGATGGGGCGTGGCGACTGACCCATGGAGTATCGGCACTACCCCTAGGATGTCGTGATCGCCATCCGCGTTTCAACCATGAAAGCATGAGCGGTGCGGGACGGTTGTCTGTTACCATATGCTCATGAGCGCGCATCCCGCCGAGCCAGCGTCCGGCCCTGGGCCGCAGGAGGAGGCGATCGCCTTCCTGGGCGATCCGCGCACCCATGGCGGGAAGCCGGTGGAGCGGATCGACACCCATGCCGCCCTGGTGTTCCTGGCCGGTGACCGGGCGCTGAAGCTGAAGCGCGCGGTGCGCTATCCCTATCTGGATTACTCGACGGTTGCGAAGCGCCATGCGGCCTGCGTCGCGGAGCTGGCGATCAACCGTCGCACCGCACCGACGCTTTATCGGGGCGTGGTCGCAATCCGCCGCGAGGCCGATGGCCGTTTGCGGCTGGACGAAGAGGGCGGTGAGGCGGCGGGGGACGCAATCGACTGGCTGGTGTCGATGGCGCGCTTCCCCGACGAGGCGCTGTTCGATCGCAAGGCCGAGCGGGGCGGCCTGACCCCTGCCCTGATGCGCCGGCTGGCCGAGCGGATCGCCGCCTTCCACCGCGACGCCGCTCCACGGCCGGATGGCGGCGGGGCGGAAGCGCTGCGCACAGTGGCGGACGGCAATCTGGAGGACCTGCGCGCCGCGCCGGATCTGTTTCCCGCCGACGCTGTGGCCCGGCTGGCGGAGCGCACCGGGGAGGAGCTCGACCGGCTGGCGCCGCTGCTGGAGACGCGGCGGCAGGACGGATTCGTCCGGCACGGCCATGGCGACCTGCATCTGCGCAACATCGTCCTGCTGGACGGCGAGCCGACCCTGTTCGACGCCATCGAATTCGACGAGACGCTGGCGGTGGCCGACGTCTTCTATGACCTCGCCTTCCTATTGATGGATCTGGATCACCGCGGGCTGCGGCCGCTGGGCAACGCGGTGCTGAACCGCTATCTGGAGGAGACGGAGGATTACGGCGGGCTGGCGGCGCTGCCGCTGTTCCTGTCGCTGCGCGCGGCGGTGCGGGCCAAGGTGTCGGCCGCGGCGTTGCGGCTTGGCGGAAAGGCGGAGGGGCTGGCGCAGGAGGCGCGGCGCTATCTGGACCAAGCGCTCGCCGCGCTGGACCCGGCGCCGGCGCGGCTGGTGGCGGTCGGCGGGTTGTCCGGCACCGGCAAGACCAAACTGGCCAAGGGGATCGCGCCCGATCTGGGTCCGTCGCCCGGTGCGGTGGTGCTGCGCAGCGACGTGCTGCGCAAGCGGCTGTGCGGAGTCGCCGACACCGACCGGCTGCCGGTCGACGGCTATGCCCCGGCGGTGACGGAACGGGTCTATGATGAGTTGTACCGGAGGGCGGCGGCGGTTCTGGCCGCCGGGCATGCCGTGGTGGTCGATGCGGTCAGCGCCCGGCCGGACGAGCGCCGCCGGATCGAAGGGGTCGCGGCGGATGCCGGGGTGCGGTTCGACGGGATCTGGATGGAGGCGCCGTTGTCGGAACGGGTGGAGCGTGTGACCAATCGTCGCAACGATGCGTCCGACGCCACCGCCGACGTGGTGGAACGGCAGGAATCCTATGATTTGGGTACAATCGATTGGACGCGCCTGGATTCTGGCAGGGTTGCAGCGGATGTGCTGGACGACGCCCGCGCAAGCTTGGCCTAATTCCAGGAGTGACAGCATCTTATGGACTGAATCTTCAAGGTTTGCGGCCCTTGCCCCGGACCGCGGACCGCAGCGACGATGGGGCGAATGATGGCCCGGTGAGAATCGCCCGCCGCACCGGCGGACGGACCGCCGCCGTCCGGGAAGGGCCGCTCGAACCGGTCCGGGAGGAGTCCATGACCTACAAGACCATCCTAGTGCCGCTCTGCGGCAGTGAGAACGATCCGGTGGCCCTGAAGGGCGCGATTTCGGTGGCGCGCGATTTCGACGCCCACCTTGTCGGCCTGTTCGTCAGCCTCGACCCGCGCGATGCCGTTCCGATGCTGGGCGAGGGCATGTCCGGCGCCATGGTGGACGAGATCATGCGCGCGGCCGAGACCGAATCGCAAAACCATCGCGCCGCCGCCCGCCGTTCCTTCGACGCCGCCGTCGCCGAGGCCGGCTTTGAGATGCGCGAGGTCCCCGGCGGGGTCGAGGCGCCGTCCGCCTCCTGGCGCGAGGTCGTCGGCCGGATCGAGGACGTGGTGCCGGCCGAGGGTCGTCTGGCCGACCTGATCGTCTGCGCCCACACCTCGATCGAGGCGGACACGCAGGGCTACACCACCATGGAAACGGCGCTGCTGGGATCCGCCCGGCCGGTGCTGCTGGTGCCGAAGACCCTGCCGGCGGAGATCGGCCACACCGTCGCCGTCGCCTGGAACGGCAAGACGGAGGCCACCCGCGCCGTCGCCGCGGCCCTGCCCTTCCTGCGCAGCGCCGAGCGCACCCATGTGCTGACCGCCGAAACTTCGGTGACGGAAGGCGCGACAGGACGCCGCATTGCCCAATATCTCGCTTGGCAGGGTGTTAACCCTGAGTTAACTATATTGCATCCGGGATCGGAACCCGTTGGGGAGACGGTCACCAAGAAAGCCGTGGAGCTGGGCGCCGACCTGCTGGTTATGGGCGGCTATGGCCACAGCCGGATGCGGGAAATGATCCTGGGCGGTGTCACGCGCTACGTGCTGAACCACGCCGGGCTGCCGGTTCTTATGGCCCACTGATCTTTGCGGTCTTCGGCCGCGCGGGTTTCCCTGCCGCCTGTTCCGGCGGGGATCCCGTGCGGCGCCGGCATTTGCAGCCCGGCCGTTCCCGGGAGGAACGCGCCATGTTGACGATCAAGGACTGCATCGCTCTGAGCGATCTCACCGAAGCCGAGATCGACGCGATCGCCGAACACGAACATCTGCCGGAAATGGTGGCGGTGGAGATGGGCTATTGCCTGGCCCACTGCCCCGGCGGACCCGACCGCATCGCCCACATCATCGCCGACGACATCGCGGACGCCTGTGCCCACGGGCATGTCGACCATGCGGTGGAATTGATGCACACCCTGCGGGAATTCGTGGAGACGCATCCGCAGGGCTGAGGTCAAGGGGGCGGGAACAGTCCGGCCGCGGCGGGGTTCTAATGGCAACCGTTCAACGATTGCCTTTTAACGACCTCCAAGGACCCCGACGATGGCCAGCAAGACCACCGGCACCCAGACCGACATCTTCGCCCGCATCAAGACCGATCACGACACCATCCGCAGCCTTCTGGACAAGACCGAGAAGGCCAACGGCAGCGGCCGCGCCGTGTTCGAGGAGCTGCAGCGCGAGTTGTGGGCCCATTCGAAGGTGGAGGAAGGCGTCTTCTACGCCTCTCTGAAGAAGGCCAAGGAAGCGAAGTCGGAAACCGTCGAGGGGCTGAACGAGCATCACCTCATCAACGGCCTGCTCGACGAGCTGAACGCGATGAAGACCACCGACAGCGGCTGGAAGGAAAAGCTGCAGGTGCTGGGCGAACTCGTCCGCCACCATCTGGACGAAGAGGAAGAGGAACTGTTCGAGGAGGCCAGGGACGTCCTCGACGACGACCGCGCGGCCGAGTTGGGCGGCGCCTATGACGATCGCAAGAAGCACATCATGGCCGGGCTGGCGCCGCTGTAACGAGGGCTACGCCATCCCGTTTGGTTGCCGTCGGCCGGCGAAGGGGCCATATCTGGGGCTTTCTGGAACTGGCCGGCGGTGTCGATGTCCAAGCGTGTCAGCGTCAAGCGAATGCTCTCCCGGCGGGGTGGGCGGTTCGGCCGTGCCGCGCTGGCGGCAGTCGCACTTGGGGTTTCCGTCCTCATGACCGCCCCCGCTTCCGCCGCACCCGCTCCTCCGGCGAAGGAGCTGGCGCAGAAGACCTGCGGCACGCTCGCGTCGCGGGTCGATGCGGTGTCAGGGCGGGGGCCGCTGTTCCTGCGCAGCTACGACAATTCATACGCGCCCGGCCCGACCTCGGAACCGGCGCTCTCCAACGCCGCCTTCACCTACGACAACGCGCTGGCGATCATGGCGCTGACCGGTTGCGGCCAGCGCGACAAGGCCTTGCGCATCGGCGAGGCCTTGCTGGACGCCGTGTCGCTCGACCGCGCTGGCTGGAAGGGGCGGCTGCGCAACACCTATCGGGCCGGCGCGCAGAAACAGCGGCCGATCCCGCCGAATGGCTGGTGGGATGCCGTCGGCAACCATTGGGGCGAGGACCCCTATCAGGTCGGGACCGCCACCGGCAACGTCGCCTGGGCCGGGCTGGCCCTGCTGACGCTGGCCGATGCGACCGGCGAGACGCGCTTCCGCGACGGAGCGGCGGAGCTGGCGCGCTGGGTGGTCGAGCATACCCGCGATCCGCGCGGCCCCGGCGGCTTCAACGGCGGTTTGCAGGGCTTCGACGACGCACCGCAGCCGCTGACCTGGAAATCGACCGAGCACAACACCGATCTGGTCGCGCTGTTCGGCTGGCTGGCAAGAGATATGGGCGGCGATTTCGCCGGGCCGGAGAAGGAGGCGCGCGATTTCCTCGATAAAATGTGGACGGCGGGCGGCGACCATTTCCCCATCGGCACCGCGCCGGACGGGGTGACGGTCAGCACCTCCACCTCCGGCCTCGACGCGCAGCTCTGGCCGCTGTTGCTGCCGAAGGCGCCGGAGGCCTGGCGTGCCGCCCTGTCCTATGCGGAGCGCGCCCATGGCGCCGACGGCGGCTTCGACTTCAACGACGATCGCGACGGCATGTGGGTGGAGGGCACGGCGCAGGCGGCGCTCGCCTACCGCGCCGTCGGCCGCCGCGGCGATGCCGACCGGCTGTTCGGCGAACTGCTGAAGGAGATCAGCCCCGGCGGCTATCTCTACGCCACCCGGCCGCAGGTGCTGTCCACCGGCCTTGCCATCGGGCCGGACAGCAAGACCGACGACTTCCTCTATTACCGCCGCCCCCATCTGGGCGCCACCGCCTGGGCGGCGCTGGCGGCGGTCGGCTGGAACCCATTCACGGGAAAGACGGTGCCGTAATCCTCTATCCGTGGAAGTGTTCGTAGAGCTTTCGCGCGATGGCTTCGCTGATGCCGGGTGCGGCCTCCAGGTCCTTCAGGCCGGCGGAAGCGACGGCTGTGGCACTGCCGAAATGGTGGAGCAGAGCCTTCTTGCGGGCGGGGCCGATGCCGGGAATGCCGTCGATGCGGGTGTGCGACATCGCCTTCATGCGGCGGGCGCGGTGGCTGTCGATGGCGGTGCGGTGGGCCTCGTCGCGCAGCCTTTGCAGGAAATGCAGCACCGGATCGTTGGGCTCCAGCGTCAGCGGCGGCTGTCCGGGGCGGAAAAAGCGCTCTCGCCCGGCGTTGCGGTCCGGACCCTTGGCGATGGCGACCAGCGGAATGTCGGTGATCTGCAGCATCGCCAGCTCGTCCTTCACCGCATTCAACTGACCGAGGCCGCCGTCGATCAGGACGAGGTTGGGCCATTGCCCGGAATCGCGGCCGGCCTCGCTGCTGCGGTGGAAGCGGCGGGTGAAAGTCTCGCGCAGCATGGCGTAATCGTCGCCGGCCGCCTCCGGATCGCGGATGTAGAAGCGGCGGTAGGCGTTGCGCTGGAACCCCTCCGGCCCCGCCACCACCATGGCGCCGACCGGGAAGGAGCCCTGGATGTGCGAGGTGTCGTAGATCTCGATGCGACGCGGGGCGGCCGGCAGGCCGAAGACGCGCGCCACCCCCTCCAGCAGAGTCGCCTGGGTGGAGCGCTCGGCCAGACGGCGGCCGAGAGCGTCGCGGGCGTTTGTCTGCGCGTGTTCGACCGCGCGGCGCTTCGGTCCGCGCTTGGGGCATTCCACGGCGACGCGGTGGCCGGCGGACAGGCTCAGCGCGTCGGCCAGCAGGTCCGGTGAGTCGACCGGGTCGCTCAGCAGCAGCAGGGCCGGCGGCGGGGTGTCGGCATAGAGTTGCGCGGCGAAAGCGGCGAGGATGTCACCCGGCTCCTCCTCCGCGTCGATGCGCGGGAAGAAGGCGCGGGTGCCCTGGTTGCGGCCGCCGCGGAAGAAGAAGGCCTGGACGCAGGCCGCACCGCCTTCCCGGTGCAGGGCCAGCACGTCGGCGTCGCCCAGCGTGTCTTCCAGATTGATGTCCTGGCGGCTCTGCAGCGCGGTCAGCGCGCGGATGCGGTCGCGCCAGCGGGCGGCGTCCTCATATTCCAGCCGGTCGGAGCTGTCGAGCATGTGGCGGGCGAACTCCGCCTGCACCTCCGCGCTGCGGCCGGACAGCACGTCGCGCACGCCCTGGACCTGATCGGCATACTCCTCCTCGCTGACGCGGCCGACGCAGGGGGCCGAGCAGCGCTTGATCTGGTGTTGCAGGCAGGGGCGGGTGCGTGAGGCGAAAACGCCGTCGTCGCAGCTGCGCAGCAGGAAGGCGCGCTGCAGGGCGGCGATGGTCATGCCGACCAGATGCGGCGAGGCGTAGGGGCCGAACAGGTCGGAATCCCTGCGGTTGCCCTTGCCTGAGGTTCCCCGCCGCTCGGCGCTGCCGCGATGCTGCATCAGGCGGGGGAAGTCATGCCCCTTGCCAATGACGATGTAGGAGAAGGAGCGGTCGTCCTTCACCAGGATGTTGAAGGGCGGCAACAGGCTGCGGATCAGGTTCGCTTCCAGCAGAAGCGCCTCCGCCTCGGTGTGGGTGGTGACGAATTCCATGGCGCGGGTCAGGGACACCATCCGCCGGGTGCGGTTGGGCAGCCCGTCGGTCCGGGTGTAGCTTGCCACCCGGCGCTTCAGGTTCTTCGCCTTGCCGACATAAAGGACCGACCCGTCGGCCGCCAGCATCCGATAGACGCCGGGCGTGTCCGGCAGGGTCGGCAATTGGGCGCGGATGACGTCCGCTCCGCTGCCGGGCACCCCGTCCATAAGCTCTCTCGTTCCCGCAAAGCTCCGATTCGCCGCTCACCCAAGCAGTAGAACGGAACGGGTCCAAGAGACAAGATTCGGACGAGGCTTCCGGCAGGGATCTGCCATGCGGCAAGGGGCTGGGTCAGCCCCCGAACACCGTGTTCAGCTGGGCGCCGACCCGGACGAAGGTGGTGCGTTTCGGCACCTCCTTCAGCCGGGTGGCGCCGATGTAGGTCATCATGCTGCGCACGCCGCCCATGATCTCCTGCATCGTGTTCTCCACCGGGCCGCGATAGGGGATCTCGACCGTCTTGCCTTCCGAGGCGCGGTAGGAGGCGACGCCGCCGGAGTATTTGTGCATCGCGGTGTCCGACGACATGCCGTAGAAGGTCATGGCCACCGGCACGCGGTCGCCGTCACGGTCCTCATAGCGGATCTCGCCCTCGCATTCGTCATGGCCGGCCAGCATGCCGCCGAGCATGACGAAGTCGGCGCCGGCGCCGTAGGCCTTGGAGATGTCGCCCGGCACCGTGCAGCCGCCGTCGCCGCAGACCTGACCCTTCAGCCCGTGGGCGGCGTCGGCGCATTCGATGATGGCCGACAGCTGGGGATAGCCGACGCCGGTCATCTTGCGGGTGGTGCAGACCGACCCCGGTCCGATGCCGACCTTGACGATGTCGGCGCCGGCCAGCAGCAGAGCCTCCGTCATGTCGCCGGTGACGACGTTGCCGGCCATGATGACGGTCTCCGGGTTCTCCTCGCGCAGGCGGGCGATCACCTCGACGAAGCGCTCCGTATAGCCGTTGGCGACGTCCAGGCAGATCTTCCCCACCGGCGCCTTGGCCTTCACCGCCTGGAACTTGTCATGGTCGGCGTCGGCGATGCCCATCGAATAGAAGACGTTCGACTGGACGGCGGATTCCGCCTCAGCCTGGAAGAAGGCAACCAGTTCTTCCGCCTTGTAATGCTTGTGCAGGGCGGTCATGGCGCCGAAGCGCGACAGCGCGCGGGCCATGCCCATGCTGCCGGTGACGTCCATGTTGGCGGCGATCAGCGGGAAGCCGGTCCAGTCGCGCTGGGTGTGCAGGAAGGTGAAGGTCCGGTTGACGTCCACGTCGTTGCGGCTCTGCAGCGTGCTGCGTTTCGGCCGGATCAGCACATCCTTGAAGTCGAGCTTGAGGTCGCTTTCGATGATCACCGCACACCTGCTGATATCTGTTTGCCGGGCCAACCGCTTTCACAAGGCCCAACATCACAGAGTGGAGGCGATGCCCCGCTTCGGCAAGCGACATCGGGGCCGCGGGTGGGGGTGCCGCGTTTGAAGCAGTTTCGCAGAAACGGGGGGTATCCCCTTACTCCTCCGCATCCTCGCCGTCGCCGTTCGCCGGCTCGCTGCCGTCGGCGACATGGACCTGGCAGTCGGCGTTGCTCAGCACCTCCATCAGTTCGGGCGGCGGCAGGCGGTCGGTGAAGAGCGCGTCGAGCACGCTGACGTCGGCCATGCGGATCATGGCGTTGCGGCCGAACTTGGTGTGGTCGGTGACCAGGAAGACGCGGCGCGAGCTTTCGATGATGGCGCGGGCGACGCGGACCTCCTGCTCGTCGTAATCCAGCAGGTCGCCTTCGGCGTCGATGCCGCTGATGCCGATGATGCCGATGTCGACCTTGTAGCGGCGGATGAACTCCACCGTCGCCTCGCCGATGATGCCGCCGTCGCGCTCGCGGACCAAGCCGCCGGCGATGGACAGGGCGAAGTTCGTGTTCTTGTGCAGGATGGTGGCGACGTTCAGGTTGTTGGTCAGCACCCGCAGCCGCTTGTGGCCGAGCAGCGCCTGGGCCACCGCCTCCGTCGTCGTGCCGATGTTGAGGAACAGCGAGGCGTCCTCCGGCACATGGCGGGCGACCATTTCAGCAATGCGCCGCTTTTCCTCCGCCATCAGGGTCTGGCGGGTGGAATAGGCGATGTTCTCCACGCTGGACGGCACGGTGACGCCGCCGCGGAACCGGCGGACGGCGGACTGCCCGGCCAGATGTTCGATGTCGCGGCGGATGGTCTGCGGCGTGACGTCGAAATGTTCGGCCAGCCATTGGATCTGCACCATGCCTTTGGCATGGACCAGGGCCACGATTTCCTGCTGGCGGCGTTCGGCGTCCAGGCGCGCATCCATCGGGGGGCTGTCTCCGGTCGGGTGGGGCGTCAGTGAATCAGATGCGCGGAATGGGTCAAAGCGAAAACGGCAACTGGGCGGCGGTTCCGATCCAGGCGGGCCGGGCGATTCCGCCGGCCGGCAAACCTACGGCCCCGTACGGCAAATATGTACGCCGGATATTGTTCGCAACACAAGCATGTTTCTTTACGAAAATGAACGCGCATGCTAAGAGAGGATGCGCGCGGTTCCATGCGCCCGATCAGGGTTTGCCGCGACTGACGGCCATCGTCGCCATTCTTCAAACTTGTCGTGACTCCAAACGGTCCGGCCTGCTGACAATAAATTAACGTATAGGAGAGGAATATGACGCAACTGACGCCGGAAGGGGAGCGGCGGGGCATTCGGCTCGGCATTCAGGGGCGGCTGTTCCTGGCCTTCGGCGGGGTGGCGATGCTCGCCGCCTTCGCCAGCGTCATGGCCTGGTGGTCACTGACCGAGACCGGGCGGTCGATGGACCAGATCGGCCGCAGCAGCGTGCCGGCCATCGTCGGCTCGCTCAATCTGGCGAAGGACAGCACGGCGATCGCCGCCGATGCGCCGGCGGTGGCGGCATCGCGCGACACGGCCGAGTTGACGGAGCGGATGGACGGCCTGACCAAGCGGCTGGTGGGTCTGCGTGACCGCATCGCGGCGATGCGCAACCAGTCGGGAACGGGCGCCGGAGGAATGGCGGCGGATGCCGATGCGGTCGCCGGGCTGGCGGAGCGCATGGGGGCGGCGCTGGACACGCTGGGCAAGCGCACCGCCGAGAGGCTGGAACTGGAGGAGAAGCTCAACACGCTGATGGCCGACGCGGTGATGGCGCACGAGGATTTCACCGATCTGGTGGCGCCCCTGCTGGAGGTTTCGACCCTGTCGGTCAACAACGTGGTGGGCGATCTGGCGGCGGCGCAGACGGTCGATGCCGCCACCGGGCTGGGCCGCCGGCTGGCGCAGGAGGAACTGCCGGTCATCACCCAACTGATGAACGTACAGGCCAACGGCAACCTTGCCTTCGGCATGATCGCCGCCGCGTCCAGCGTGCCCTATGGCGCGACGCTGAACAACATCCGGTCGAAATACAATTGGGCGCTGCTGCGCGTCGACAACGCCATCGAGGCCTACCCGAAGGACAGCCCCGACCGGCCGTCGCTGGTCAAGGCGCGTGACGGGCTGGCCGCCTTCGGCAGTGGTGCCGGCAGCGTCTTCCGCCTGCGCGACGATCAGGCGCGCATCACCGCCGACATCGAAAGCGCTCTGGCCGAGACGGTGCGGCTGACCACCGAGCTGAACGGGACCATCGACACGGTGGTTGCCCACCAGCAGGAGCGCACCGGCGCCGACGTGACGCGGACCGAAAGCGCGATTGCCGGGGCCGTCGCCGTCCAGGGCGGCGCCGCGGCCGTCGTGGTGCTGTCGAGCCTGCTGATCGCCTGGTTCTATGTCCGCAACCGGTTGACCCGCCGGCTGCTGCGGGTGATCGACGCCATGCGAGCCGTTGCCGCCGGCGATCTGACGGCCGACGCCAGGGTCCGCGGGCGCGACGAGATCGCGGAAATGGCCGGGATCGTCGGCGTCTTCCGCGACAAGAGCGCGGAGATCGCCCGCCTGCAGGAGGAGCAGGCCGCGATGAAGCAGGCCGCCGATGCCGAGCGGTCGCGCACCATCCAGTCCATCACCGCCAGCATCGAGGCCAGCGTGAAGGAGGCCTCGCGCCACATCGCCGCCGCGTCGGCCGATATGCGCGAGGCGTCGGAAGGGATGTCGGCCACCGCCGAGCAGACCTGCCGCCGCATGACCGACGTGCGCTGCGCCGTCGCCGACACCGCGACGAACGTGCAGACGGTGGCGGCCACCGCCAGCCAGCTTTCGGCTTCGATCGGCGAGATCACCCGGCGGGTCGGCGATTCCAGCCAGATCGCCCGCAGCGCGGTGGATGAGGCGCGCAGCACCAACGAGCTGATGGTGGCGCTGGCCGCCGCCGCGCAGAAGATCGGCGACGTGGTCGGCATGATCAACGCCATCGCCGGACAGACCAACCTGCTGGCGCTGAACGCCACCATCGAGGCGGCGCGGGCGGGGGAGGCCGGCAAGGGCTTCGCCGTCGTGGCGGAGGAGGTGCGCAGCCTCGCCGGCCAGACCGCCAAGGCGACCGAGGAGATCGCCCAGCAGGTCCAGGCGGTGCGCAGCACGGCGCAGGGGGCCGTGTCGGCCATCGACGACATCGGCCGCACCATCAGCCGTATCGACGAGATCACCGCCATGGTCGCCGCCGCGGTGGAGGAGCAGTCTGCCGCCACCGACGAGATCGCGCGCAGGATCAACCATGCCTCCGACGCGGTGCAGAGCATCGCCGATACGGTGGTGTCGGTGGATGATGCGGTTAACCGCACCGGCAGCGCCGCCGCCCAGGTGGTGGACGCCACCCGCGCGCTTTCGCAACGCTCCGAAAGCCTGAGCAACGACATCGACCGCCTGCTGGGCGGCATCCGCGCGGCGTGAGCGCTTTCGCACGGACTGCGCTGGATCAGCCATATTTCCGATAGGAAAGAGGTGCGATCCGGCGTAGCCTCAAAAACATGGTCCGCTGAACAAACATTTTCCTTTTCAAACGCGAACGAACATTCTATGTTCCGAAACGAAAGCGGCCGGGTTCGCAAGGAACCGGCGCGGTACGGAGAGGAACCCAATGGCAAACGCGAGCCCTGCAGGAACGGACGGCCGGCTCGGTGCAGGCGGACCCGGGGCTGCCGGTTCCGTGGTGGCTGACCTTCTGATCGTCGGCGGCGGCGTGAACGGGGCGGGCATCGCCCGCGATGCGGTCGGGCGCGGGATGTCGGTGGTGCTGTGCGAACAGGGCGACCTTGCGGGCGCCACCTCGTCGGCAAGCACCAAGTTGATCCACGGCGGCCTGCGCTATCTCGAATATTACGAATTCCGTCTGGTGCGCGAGGCGCTGCAAGAGCGCGAGGTTCTGTTGCGCGCCGCTCCGCACATCATCTGGCCGCTGCGTTTCGTTCTGCCCCATGACAGCAGCATGCGCCCGGCCTGGATGGTGCGCATCGGGCTGTTCCTTTACGATCATCTGGGAAAGCGCAAGCTGCTGCCGGGTTCGCACGGGGTCGATCTGACCAGCGCGCCGGCGGGAAAGCCGCTGGCGGGCGGCTTCACCAAGGCGTTCGAATATTCGGACTGCTGGGTGGAGGACAGCCGGCTGGTCGTGCTGAACGCCATGGACGCCAAGGCCCGCGGAGCGGAAATCCTGACCCGCACCCGCTGCGACAAAGCGGTCCGCCGCGATGGTCTGTGGGAAGCGACGCTGGTCGATGTGACCACCGGCGCCACCCGCACCGTCCGCGCCCGCGCGCTGGTCAATGCCGCCGGCCCCTGGGTGCGCGAGATGATCGCCAAGCGCACCGGCGTCACCGTCGACAAGTCGGTGCGTCTGGTCAAGGGCAGCCACATCGTCGTGCCGAAGATGTTCGAAGGCGAACACGCCTACATTTTCCAGAACGATGACCGCCGCATCGTCTTCGCCATTCCCTATGAGCGCGATTTCACCCTGATCGGCACCACCGACCTCGATTATTCGGGCGATCCCGGCGCGGTGGCGATCGCCCCAGACGAAATCACCTACATGTGCCGGGCGGTGTCGCGGTACTTCGCCAAGCCGGTGCGCGAGAGCGACGTGGTGTGGACCTACAGCGGCGTCCGGCCGCTGTTCGACGACGCCAGCGGCAACGCCTCGGCCGTCACCCGCGACTATGTGCTGGAGATGGACGAGCCGGCCGGCGAGGCGCCGATGCTGTCGATCTTCGGCGGCAAGATCACCACCTTCCGCCGGCTGGCGGAGGAGGCGACGGAGAAGCTGGGCAAGGCGCTCGGCAAGGGCGGCGCCACCTGGACGGCCGACGTGGCGCTTCCCGGCGGCGACATCGCCAACGCCGATTTCGCCGGCTTCCTGGCCGGTCTGAAGCGCGGCCGGCCCTGGCTGCCCGAGGCGCTGGCCCTCCGGCTGGCGCGGGCCTACGGCACGCGGGTGGAGCGGCTGCTGGGCGACGCCAAGGGGCTGGACGATCTGGGCATCGATTTCGGGGGCGGCGTCTATGAGGCCGAACTCGACTATGCCGCGCGGGAGGAGTTCGCCATGACCGGCGACGACTTCCTGTGGCGGCGTTCCAAACTTGGGCTGCACCTGGACGCTGCGATCCGGGACGCCATCGGCGGCTGGTTCGACCGGCGCCGCGAAGCTACGGCCAACAGGGAATTGGGCGGCGACACCGCCGGCCAGTTGGTTGAAAAGGGCCGGTCGATGGGAGGAATGCGGTGACACTCACACTGGAAGGCGTGGCCAAGCGCGTCGGCGCCGAGCAACATCTCCACCCCCTGTCGCTGGAGCTGCAAGCCGGCAGCTTCAACGTCCTGCTGGGACGGACGCTGGCCGGCAAGACGACGCTGATGCGGCTGATGGCCGGTCTTGACAAGTCGACCGCCGGGCGCGTGCTGGAAAACGGCAAGGACGTCACCGGCACGTCGGTGCGCCATCGCGACGTGGCGATGGTCTATCAGCAGTTCATCAACTATCCGGCGATGACGGTCTTTGAGAACATCGCCTCGCCGCTGCGCCGCCAGGGCAAGGACAAGGCGGAGATCGATGCCAAGGTGCGGCGCACCGCCGCCATGCTGCGGATCGAGCCCTATCTGGAGCGCCTGCCGGCCGAACTGTCGGGCGGTCAGCAGCAGCGCTGCGCCATTGCGCGGGCTTTGGTGAAGGGCGCCGGCCTGCTTCTGCTCGACGAGCCGCTGGTCAATCTGGACTACAAGCTGCGCGAGGAGCTGCGCGCCGAACTGCGCGACATCTTCGCCGACGGCAAGACCACGGTGGTCTACGCCACCACCGAACCGCAGGAGGCGCTGATCCTCGGCGGCAACGTCACGGTGCTGCACGAGGGGCGGATGCTGCAGACCGGGGCGACCGGCGACGTGTTCCACACGCCCGCCTCGCTGGAATGCGCGCAGGTGTTCAGTGACCCGCCGATGAACGTGATGGACGCGATCCTCACCAACGACCGCGTCGCGCTGTCCGACGGCACCAGCCTGCCGCTGTCGGCCCATGACCGCAACCTGCCGGCCGGCCCCTGCAAGGTCGGCATCCGCGCCAACCACCTGACGGTGCTGCGGCGGAGCGAGCGGCTGGTGCCGATCAAGGGCCGCGTCGCCCTGTCGGAGATCAGCGGGTCGGAGACCTTCGTCCATCTGCGCCACGGCGACACCACGCTGATCGCGCGGGAGGAGGGGGTGCACAGCCATCCCATCGGCAGCGACATCCAGGTCTATGCCGATCCCGACCGCATCTTCGTCTTCTCCACCGCCGGGCAGCTGGTGGCGGCACCCAACTGGCGGCGCGGCGCGCTGCGCAACATCGCTTAAGGGGGGCGGGAGCGATGGCGACCATCCAATTCGACAATCTCGGCCACTCCTATCACCCGCACCCGACGAAGCCGGAGGATTATGCGCTCCGCCGCCTGTCGCAGGAGTGGGAGGACGGCAAGGCCTATGCGCTGCTGGGGCCCTCGGGCTGCGGCAAGTCCACGCTGCTGAACATCATCTCCGGCCTGCTGGTGCCCAGCGAGGGGCGGGTGCTGTTCGACGGACTGGACGTCACCCGCTGCACGCCCGAGGAGCGCAACATCGCCCAGGTGTTCCAGTTCCCGGTGATCTACGACACCATGACGGTGTACGAGAACCTCGCCTTTCCCCTGCGCAACCGCAAGGTCCCGGCCGCCGATGTCGACCGCCGCGTGCGGCAGGTGGCCGAGGCGCTGGATCTGACCGACGATCTGAAGAAGCGCGCCCAGCGGCTGACGCCGGATGCCAAGCAGAAGATTTCGATGGGCCGGGGCCTCGTGCGCTCGGACGTGGCGGCCATCCTGTTCGACGAGCCGCTGACCGTCATCGACCCGCACACCAAGTGGATCCTGCGCCGCAAGCTGCGCCAGATCCACGAGGAATACCGCCTGACCATGATCTATGTGACCCACGACCAGGTGGAGGCGCTGACCTTCGCCGACAAGGTCGCGGTGATGTACGAGGGCGCCATGGTCCAGCTCGGCACCCCGCAGGAGCTGTTCGAGAACCCGGAGCACACCTTCGTCGGCTATTTCATCGGCAGCCCCGGCATCAACCTGATGCCCTGCACGCTGGGCAGCGACCATGCGCTGGTCGACGGCATCGCCATCCCGCTGCCCGACCGCGCCGTGCCCGCGGTGGGGGGCAAGTTCGAGCTGGGCATCCGGCCGGAATTCCTGGAGCTGACCCGCAGCGGCAGCGCCGGATCGATCCCGGTGCAGGTCACCGGTGTCGACGATCTCGGCACCTCCAAGCTGGCGACGGTGCGGCTGGGCAGCCACACGCTGAAGGCGCGGCTGAGCGAGGAGCAGGAGATCCCGGCGCTGGACGCCGCCATCCGTTTCCCCACCCGGTGGACCAAGCTCTACCGCGACAGCCATCTGGTCGGTTGAAGGAGGCACAAGCCATGGATAAGGTCCAGGACAACCGGGCTTGGTTCCTGATCATCCCGGTCTTTCTGATCGTCGCCTTCAGCGCGGTGATCCCGCTGATGACGGTGGTCAATTATTCGGTGCAGGAGATCTTCGGCCCCGGCCAGACCTTCTTCGTCGGCACCGAATGGTTCGAGGCGGTGCTGACCGACGACCGGCTGCATGACGCTCTGGTCCGCCAGATCATCTATTCGCTGGCGGTGCTGGCGATTGAGATCCCGCTGGGCATCCTGATCGCTCTCGGCATGCCCGGCGGTCGCAGCGCTAAGACGTCGCTGACGCTGGTTCTGCTGGCTCTGCCGCTGCTGATCCCGTTCAACGTGGTCGGCACCATCTGGCAGATCTTCGGGCGCGGCGACATCGGCCTCTTGGGCGCCACCTTCCGCGCTCTCGGCATCGATTACAACTACACCAACAATTCGGCCCATGCCTGGATGACCGTGCTGGTCATGGATGTCTGGCACTGGACCAGTCTGGTGGCGCTGCTGTGCTATGCCGGGCTGCAGTCGATCCCGCCGGCCTTCTATCAGGCGGCCAAGATCGACGGCGCGTCGAAATGGGCGGTGTTCCGCTACATCCAGCTGCCGAAGATGCGCGGCGTCCTGATCATCGCGGTGCTGCTGCGCTTCATGGACAGCTTCATGATCTACACCGAGCCGTTCGTGCTGACCGGCGGCGGTCCCGGCAACTCCACCACCTTCCTCAGCCAGTATCTGACGCAGATGGCGGTGGGGCAGTTCGATATCGGCAAGGCCGCGGCCTTCTCCATCGTCTACTTCCTGATCGTGCTGCTGTTCAGCTTCATCTTCTACACCGTCATCACCAACTCCGGATCGGGAGAGAAGAAATGAGCAAGGCTGCGGTTCTCGCTCCCGGCTCGCTGGCCGCTCCGGCCAATGTCCGCCGGTCCTCCGCCAGGGTGTCGAACAGGACGATCGTTCTCGTCTGCTACATCGTCTTCCTGATGCTGCCCATCTATTGGATGGTCAACATGTCCTTCAAGACGAACGAGGAGATCCTGTCCGGCCTGACGCTGTTCCCGCGCAATCCGACGCTGCAGAACTACGTCACCATCTTCACCGATCCCAGCTGGTACAGCGGCTACATCAACTCGATCTACTACGTCACGCTGAACACGGTGATCTCGCTGACGGTGGCGCTGCCGGCGGCCTACGCCTTCTCGCGCTACCGCTTCATCGGCGACAAGCATGTGTTCTTCTGGCTGCTGACCAACCGGATGGCGCCGCCGGCCGTGTTCCTGCTGCCCTTCTTCCAGCTTTACCAGACGGTCGGCCTGTTCGACACGCATCTGGCCGTGGCGCTCGCCCACTGCCTGTTCAACGTGCCGCTGGCGGTCTGGATCCTGGAAGGCTTCATGTCGGGCGTGCCGCGCGAGATCGACGAGATGGCCTACATCGACGGCTACAGCTTCCCGCGCTTCTTCGGCACGGTGTTCCTGCCGATGATCCGGGCCGGCGTCGGCGTCACCGCCTTCTTCTGCTTCATGTTCAGCTGGGTCGAGCTGCTGCTGGCCCGCACGCTGACCTCGGTCGATGCCAAGCCGATCGCCGCCACCATGACCCGCACCGTCAGCGCGTCGGGCATGGACTGGGGCCTGCTGGCCGCCGCCGGCGTGCTGACCATCCTGCCGGGCGCGCTCGTGATCTGGTTCGTCCGCAACTACATCGCCAAGGGCTTCGCCCTGGGCCGGGTCTGAGGGAGGCCGCGTCATGGATATGGGTTGGATGGCGTGGACTGCGCCGACCGCGATCTTCTTCGTCTGCATCGCCCTGATGCTGGCCGGCATGACGGTGTGGGAGGTGCTGTCGCCGACGGTGGAGGCCAAGGGCTTCCTGCCGATGCGCACCACCCGCGGCGACCGCCTGTTCATCGGCCTGCTCGGCAGCGCCTTCATCCATCTGGGCTGGCTCGCCGCGACCGACGTGTCGCTGTGGGGCGCCTTTGCGGTCTCGCTGCTGTGGATCGCTTTCGTGATCCGCTTCGGCTGAGGGGGGAGCCAGAGGTTTTCAAGGGATCCGTTCCTCCGCGGGGCTGCGGGGAATACGGGAAGAACGGTGGTTTCCGCCGGTAGCTCAACAATCAAACGTCAACCAGACACCAAGTCGACAAGTGGGAGGAAGCATGCTTCAGCACCAGACTCTGCGGCGCCGCCTGACCGGGGCCGTGATGGCCGGCGGCATCGGCGTTCTGCTGGCGATGGCCTCGGCGGGTCCGTCCGCCGCCATGACGCCGGACCAGGAAGCCGTCGCCAAGCGCATCATCGAGGAACTCCAGCCCTCCACGCTCTCCAAGGACGAGCAGATGAAGGAGCTGGAATGGTTCGTGAAGGCGGCCGAGCCGTACAAGGGCATGGAGATCAACGTCGTCTCCGAAACGCTGACGACGCACGAGTTCGAATCGAAGACTCTCGCCAAGCTGTTCAGCGAGCTTACCGGCATCAAGCTGAAGCACGACCTGATCCAGGAAGGCGACGTCATCGAGAAGCTGCAGACGCAGATGCAGTCGGGCCGCAACGTCTATGACGCCTACGTCAACGACAGCGACCTGATCGGCACCCACGTCCGCTATGGTCAGGCCGTCGCGCTGTCCGACTTCATGGCGGGCGAGGGCAAGGACGTCACCCTGCCGACGCTGGACGTGAAGGACTTCATCGGCACCAGCTTCACCACCGGCCCGGACGGCAAGCTCTACCAGCTGCCCGACCAGCAGTTCGCCAACCTCTACTGGTTCCGCGCCGACTGGTTCGCCCGTCCGGACCTGAAGGAGAAGTTCAAGGCCAAGTACGGCTACGATCTGGGCGTGCCGCAGAACTGGTCGGCCTATGAGGACATCGCCGACTTCTTCACCAACGACGTGAAGGAGATCGACGGCACCCGCGTCTATGGCCACATGGACTACGGCAAGAAGGACCCGTCGCTCGGCTGGCGCTTCACCGACGCGTGGCTGTCGATGGCCGGTGCCGGCGACAAGGGCCTGCCGAACGGCAAGCCGGTGGACGAGTGGGGCATCCGCGTCGAGGGCTGCCGCCCGGCCGGCGCCTCGGTCAAGCGCGGCGGCGACACCAACGGTCCGGCCGCCGTCTATTCGCTGACCAAGTACATCGACTGGCTGAAGAAGTACGCGCCGCCGGAAGCCTCTGGCATGACCTTCTCCGAAGCCGGCCCGGTGCCGGCCCAGGGTGCGGTCGCGCAGCAGATCTTCTGGTACACGGCCTTCACCGCCGACATGACCAAGAAGGGCCTGCCGGTCGTCAACGAGGACGGCTCGCCCAAGTGGCGCATGGCCCCCTCGCCGCACGGCCCGTACTGGGAAGAGGGCATGAAGCTCGGCTACCAGGACGTCGGCTCCTGGACGCTGCTGAAGTCCACCCCGCTGGAACGCCGCAAGGCCGCCTGGCTCTATGCCCAGTTCACCGTGTCGAAGACCGCGTCGCTGAAGAAGACGCTGGTCGGCCTGACGCCGATCCGCGAAAGCGACATCCAGTCCGAGGCGATGACCAAGGTTGCGCCGCAGCTGGGCGGTCTGGTCGAGTTCTACCGCAGCCCGGCCCGTGTCGCCTGGACGCCGACCGGCACCAACGTGCCGGACTATCCGAAGCTGGCCCCGCTGTGGTGGCAGAACATCGCCGAGGCGGTCACGGGTGAGCGCACCCCGCAGCAGGCGATGGACAATCTGGCCGACCAGATGGAGCAGGTCATGGCCCGCATGGAGCGCGCCAAGATCGGCGGCGAGTGCGCCCCGCAGCTGAACAAGCCGGAGGACGCCAAGATCTGGTTCGACAAGCCGGGCGCGCCGAAGCCGAAGCTGGCCAACGAGAAGCCGAAGGGTGAGACCGTTGCCTATGACGACCTGCTGAAGGCCTGGAAGGAAGGCCGCGCCCGCTGATCCGGGATGCGGTGACGGGTTCGCTCTTCCGGCGGGCGTCCTGGTTGCGCCGGAGGTGACCCTGGGGCGGCGGCATGCCGTCGCCCCTTTTCTTTATACGACCACTAGCCAATCCCCTCTCCCCCCCGGGGAGAGGGTTAGGGTGAGGGGGGTGCGCGGCGTGGGCTTCGTTTGTTGAAGCCGCTCCGCATTCCTTGAAAAATCACGCCATGCGTCCCCCTCACCCCGACCCTCTCCCCGGGGGGGAGAGGGGGAGACGCGCGATAATTGGAAAACTGGGGGACACGCAGCATGACCAAGGCCAGCCATATCCTCGCCATCGACCAGGGCACCACCTCGTCGCGGGCGATCCTGTTCGATGGCAGGGGGACTCCGCTGGCCGAGGCGCGGCGCGAGTTCCCGCAGCATTATCCCGGCGACGGCTGGGTCGAGCATGATCCCGCCGACATCCTGCGCGACATCCGCACCGTGGCGCGCGAGGCGGTGGAGAAGGCCGGGGTCGATGTCGCCGCCATCGCCGCCATCGGCATCACCAACCAGCGCGAGACCGCCGTGGTGTGGGACCGCGCCACCGGCGAGCCGATCCACCGCGCCATCGTCTGGCAGGACCGCCGCACCGCGTCGCTCTGCCATGATCTGGTCGCTTCAGGGAATGCCGAGTTGGTGCGCGCCAAGACCGGCCTGCTGATCGACGCCTATTTTTCCGCCACCAAGATCGCCTGGATTCTCGACCATGTGCCGGGCGCCCGCGCGCGGGCCGAACGCGGCGAGCTGTGCTTCGGCACCATCGACAGTTTCCTGATCTATCACCTGACCGGGCGTCAGGTGCATGCGACCGACGCGACCAACGCCTCGCGCACCATGCTGTTCGACATCCATGCCCAGGATTGGGACGACGAGTTGCTGGCGCTGTTCCGGGTGCCGCGCGCCATGCTGCCGCGCGTTCTGGACAGCTCCGACGATTTCGGCGCCACCGAGCCGGAGCTGCTCGGCCGGCCGATCCCGATCGCCGGGGTGGCGGGTGACCAGCAGGCGGCGGCCTTCGGGCAGGCTTGTCTGACGCCGGGCATGGCGAAATCGACCTACGGCACCGGCTGCTTCGCGCTGATCAACACCGGGGAGACGCCGGTGGTGTCGAAGAACCGGCTGCTGACCACCGTCGCCTACCGGCTGAACGGCAAGACGGCCTATGCGCAGGAAGGCTCGATCTTCGTGGCAGGGGCCGCCATCAAGTGGCTGCGCGACGGCATCGGCATCATCACCCATGCCAGCCAGACCGACGACATGGCGACCCGCGTACCCGACAGCCACGGCGTCTATTTCGTCCCGGCCTTCGTGGGCTTGGGTGCGCCGCACTGGGATTCGGATGCGCGCGCCGCGATCTTCGGCATGACGCTGGACGTCGGCCCCGCCCACATCGCCCGCGCGGCGCTGGAGGCGGTCGCCTATCAGACCCGTGACCTGATGGAGGCGATGGCGGGCGATTGGGGCGGCACCATCAACGCGCTGCGCATCGACGGCGGCATGGCCGCCAACGACTGGCTCTGCCAGTTCCTGGCCGACCTGCTGAACATGCCGGTCGAACGCCCGAAGGTGATCGAGACCACGGCGCTGGGCGCCGCCTGCCTCGCGGCGCTGCGGGTCGGCGTGTTCGACGGTTTGGACTCGGTGTCCGATGCCTGGCGCAGCGAGCGCCGGTTCGAACCGCGCATGGAGCAGGACAGGCGCGACCGCCTTTATGGCGGCTGGCGCGACGCCGTGGCGCGGGTGCGGTCGGAGCGCTGAAGCAGCTTCGATGGCGTGAAATTGCTGAGTTTGTGGCGCAGACGAACAAGTCGCCGTCTTCGTCGGCCGGTAGATTGACCTTGGTTGCGCGCTCCTCCCTCGGGTGCGTCGTCCTCGCCAATCCCGCGAGGACACTGGGCCGGACGGTTCATGCCGTCCGGCCCGTTTTCTTTTTGGATCACACTCCGTCCGGGCTGGTCAGTATGTGGCGGATCTCGCTCTTCAACAGCTTGCCGGTTGCGGTGTGGGGCAGGCTGTCGACGAAGCGGACGTCGTCGGGGATGCACCATTTCGCCACCTTGCCGTCGAAGACCGCCAGCAGTTCCTCGCGGGTCAGGGTGGAGTCCGGCTTGCGGACGACGACCAGCACCGGGCGCTCGCCCCATTTCTCGTCGGGAACCGCGACGGCGGCGGCTTCCTGGACGCCGGGATGGCCGACGGCGATGTTCTCCAGGTCGATGGAGCTGATCCATTCACCGCCGGACTTGATGACGTCCTTGGTGCGGTCGACGATCTGGACATAGCCGTCGGCGTCCATCGTCACCACGTCGCCGGTCTCGAACCAGCCCGGCACCGTCTGATGGGCGGGGCTTTCCGTCACGCCGAAATAGCCGGAGCAGACTGTGGGCCCGCGCACCAGCAGCCGGCCGAAGCTGGTGCCGTCGCGGGCCACGTCGTTGCCGGAGCCGTCGACCACGCGGAACTGCACGCCGCAGATCGGCCGACCCTGCTTGGAGGCGAGCGCCAGCGCCGCGTCGGCGTCCAGCCCACGATGCTTGCCCTTCGGCATGTTGGCGAGGCCGAGCGGGCTGGTCTCCGTCATGCCCCAGGCATGCAGGACCTCCACGCCCATCTCCTGGAAGCGCTGGATCATCACCGGCGGACAGGCGGAGCCGCCGATGGCGATGCGGCGCATCGTCGTGAGCTTCTTCCTGTTGGCATCCAGCCAGTTCAGCAGGGCCAGCCAGACGGTCGGCACGCCGGCGGTGTTGGTGACCTTTTCGCTTTCGAACAGTTCGTACAGGCTGGCGCCGTCCAGCTTGCCGCCGGGGAAGACCAGTTTGGCGCCGACCATCGGCGCGGCATAGGGCACGCCCCAGGCGTTGACGTGGAACATCGGCACCACCGGCAGCACCACGTCCGCGGCCGACAGGCCGAACACGTCCGGCATGCAGGCGGCCATGGCATGCAGGTAGGAGGAGCGGTGGCTGTACAGCACGCCCTTCGGGTTGCCGGTGGTGCCGGAGGTGTAGCACATACCGCAGGCGGTGTTCTCGTCCAGCTCCGGCCACTCGTAGCTGTCCGGCTGTTCGGCCAGCAGATCCTCGTAGCACAGCAGGTTGGGCAGGCTGGAGGCCGGCATGTTGGCCCGGTCGGTCATCACGACGATGCCCTTCAGCCCGGTCAGCTCGTGGGCGATGCCCTCCAGCAGCGGCACGAAGGTCAGGTCGGTGAACAGCAGCCGGTCTTCGGCGTGGTTGACGATGTAGGCGATCTGTTCCGGGAACAGGCGCGGGTTGATGGTGTGGCAGACCATGCCCGAGCCGCCGATGCCGTAATAGCATTCCAGATGGCGGTAGCCGTTCCAGGCCAGCGTGCCGATGCGGTCGCCCGGCTGCATCCCCAGCGCCGCCAGCGCATTCGCCAGCTTCTGGGCGCGGACCCAGGCGTCGGCATAGGTGTAGCGGTGGATCGGCCCCTCCGTGGTGCGCGACACGATCTCGGTGTCGGCATGGTAGAGCGCCGCGTGACGCAGGATCGACGTCACCAGCAGCGGGCCATTCATCATCATTCCGCGCAGCATCGTTTCACTCCCGGTTCATTTCTCTTCTGTGTGGGCACGGTCTGTTTTGGGTCTTCGTCAGGCAAGCAGGCGTCAGGCAAGCAGGCGGCGAGCCGCCGTTCGGCATCGCCCTCCATCGCCTTCAACTCGACGATCACCTCGGCGATTTCCGACTGCATGCGTTCAAGCTCGGTCAGGCGGGCGCGGATCTTCCGCAGGCCGTCGCGGTACTGCCCGGCGCTGGGCCGGCCAGAGCGGTAATGGGCAAGGTATTCGGCGATCTGTTCCAGCGAGAAGCCGACCCGCCGGAATTTGAGGATCAGCTTCAGCCGGGCGCGGTCGCGGTAGGTGAACACCCGCCGTCCCCCGGCCCGTTGCGGCGCCAGCAGTCCCTTTTCCTCGTAAAAGCGCAACGCCTGCGGCGTGAGGTCGAACTCCGCCGCCAGCTCCGTCACGCCATACACCCGATCCCGTTCGGCCATGGACAATCCCCCGCGCCAGCGATTTCGCCACGGGCGCAGGGGGAAGTCAACGTCAATGAGCTAAAGCGGGCTTTATGTGCAACCGTGCCGTCAGCCCGCGCGCACTTGCGTGAGGAAGCGGTTCACCTCCTGGCTCAGCGAGTCGGTGTGGCTGGACAGTTGACGGACGGAGGCCAGCACTTCGTAGGCGACCTTGCCGCTTTCGCTCGCCGCCCGATTGACGCCGCCAATGCTGTCGGAAACGGTCTGCGTCCCTTGGGCGGCCTGCTGGATGTTGCGGCTGATCTCGCGGGTGGCGGCACCCTGCTCTTCGACGGCGGAGGCGATGGAAGTGGCGACCTCATTGATGTGGCCGATGACCCGGACCACTTCCTGCAACTCGCCCACTGCGTCACCGGTCATCGACTGGATGTCGGCGACCTGGACGGCGATATCGTCGGTGGCTTTGGCCGTTTGGGTGGCGAGCGCCTTCACTTCGTTCGCCACCACGGCGAATCCGCGCCCTGCCTCTCCCGCCCGCGCCGCTTCGATGGTGGCGTTCAGGGCCAGCAGGTTGGTCTGGCTGGCGATGGAGTTGATGAGTTCGACCACGGCGCCGATCCGCTCGACCGCCTCGGCCAGACCGCCGACCTTGACGTTGGCGCGCTCCGCGATCCCGACCGCCTCGCGGGCGATCTCAGAGGATTGGCCGACCTGCCGGCTGATCTCGCCAATGGAACTGGTCAGTTCTTCGGTCGCGGCGGCGACGGTCTGGACGTTGGCGGAGGTCTGACCGGTGGTCACCGCCACGTCGCCGGCGAGCTTGCCGGTTTGGTCCGCGGCCCTGGTCACGGCGCTGGCGCGGCTTTCCATGCCGGCGGCTTCCTCCACCACGGCATGGATCACGCCGCCGACCGCCTGTTCGAAGCGGTCCGCCATCGCGGCGACGGCACGGTGCTTGTCCTCTTCGGCGCGGCGGGCCTGCTCGGCCCGTTCGGCCTCCAACCTTTGTTTGGCCAGCGCATTCTCCTTGAACACCTGGGTGGCACGGCTCATGTCGCCCAGCTCGTCGCCGCGGCTGGTTTCCGGGAAGCCGACAGTCAGATCGCCGTCGGCCATCGCCCGCATCCGCCCGGCAAGCGAGCGGATGGTGGCGCTGATGTTGTGCCCGACGAGCGCCAGCAGCAGGATGGCCGGCAAGGCCAGCCCGCCGATGACGCCGAGCAGGGTCCATAGCTGCGACAGGAAAGCGGACCACAGGTCGTCGATGAAGACGCCGGTGCCGATGAAGATCCGCCAGGGTTCGAACCCCTTCACATAGGCGAGCTTCACCGCCGTCTCGGTGCCGCCGACGGTGCGCGGCCAGTCATAGGCGTAGGTGCCCTCGCCCTTCTTCTTCACGATGTCGATCAGCGCCGGGATGACGGGCAGACCCGCCGCGTCCTTGATGCCGGAGACGTCCTTGCCCATCAAAGCCTTGTTGGCATGGGCGAACCCGATGCTGTCATAGGTGTGGGCGAACAGATACTCCTCCCCACTGTAGCGGATGGCGAGGAAGGCTTCCTTGAAGCGGGCCTGCGCCTCCTCACGGGTCAGGTGGCCGGTGGCGACCTCGCCTTCGAACCGTGCCGCCATGCTGTGTCCCGCCTCGACCATGAAACGAAGGGCATCGACGCGGTCCTGGTACATCCGATTATAGCTGAGATAAAGCCCGGCACCGGCGATTGCCAAACAGGCGAGACTGGCTGTTGCAACCAGCATCAGCAGTTTCGCACGGATCGAGAGAGAAGTTCCTGTCATGGCTCACCACCTTTCGGCGCACTTTACACGCCTTGTCTTGCGGCGAATTGTTGCGCGAATAGTGAACCAAATCCTTACAAAGGACGCGCGCTAGAGTGTCGCATGCAGAGGCTTGGAAAAGCGGCCGTGCAACAAGTGCGAGTATTTTAGATAATTCGCCAGTATTCTGAAAATTGATTGAGGATCTTTGCGTCTTTCCCGTTCTCGGTGATGTGCGATGCGCCCGACGCGCCTACCTTCTCACGGTGTCCGAACGCCCGGTCCGCGCATCCACGGTCATGTCAGAGATTTCACATGACAAGCCGCGGCGGCCGGTGCTTTCTGCAGATCGGCCTTGGGGGGCTTGCGGACGGGAAGCGAGGGAGCCGGGCGTGCGGGGGAAGAGCAGCGTTTTGCGCCGGCTGATCGGCGAGCCGTGGGATCTTGCCGCGGCGTTGGGATTGCTGGCCCTGATCGTGCTGGTCGCCGTCACCTTCCGGCAATACGGCATCTCCAACGACGAGGAGGTGCAGCATGTCTATGGCGCCAAGCTGATCGACTGGTACCGCAGCGGCTTCACCGACGATTCGGCCTTCACCTACAAGAACCTCTATCTCTATGGCGGGCTGTTCGACATGGCGGCGGTGGCGCTGGCGCCGCTGCTGCCCTTCGATCCCTATGAGACGCGGCACCTGCTGTGCGCCCTGATCGGGGTGGCGGGGATCGCGGTGGTCTGGGGCGTCGGCCGCCGGGTCGCCGGGCCGCGGGCCGGGTTCCTGGCCGGGGCGCTGCTGGCGCTGTGCGGTCCCTGGTATGGCGGGCTGTTCAACCACACCAAGGACGTGCCCTTCGGCGTGCTGATGATGGCCGCCGTGGCGATGCTGATCCGGCTGGTCGGGCAGATGCCGCGGCCCCGCTGGGGCACGGTGCTGGGATTCGGCGTGGTCGCCGGGCTGGCGCTGGGCATCCGGGTCGGGGCGCTGCTGGTGGCCGGCTACGCTGCGGCGGCGCTGGCGGGCTGGGTGCTGGTGGGCGGAGTCTCTGCCGGACGGCTGCGCGAAGCCGGCCGGGGGGCCTTGCGGCTGCTGCCGGCGCTGCCGGTCGCCTATGGGCTGATGGCGGTATTCTGGCCCTGGGCGGTGCTGGAGCCGCTGAACCCGTTGCGGGCGCTGGCCGATTTCTCGCATTTCCATTATCCGATCCGCACCATGCTGGGCGGCACCGAATATTGGATGTACGAGGTGCCGCGCAGCTATCTGGTCTGGTATCTCGGGGTCAAGCTGCCGCTGGTGATGCTGGGCGGGGTTGCGCTGGGGCTGCTGGTATTGCCGGCGATGATGTATCGCGACCGGCTGATGAGCGAGGAGGGGCGGGTCCGCGCGGTCGGCTGCGGGCTGGTGGTGCTGGCGGCGCTGTTCCCGGTCGCTTGGTTCACCATCACCCATGCCCCCGGCTACACCGCGATCCGCCATTTCCTGTTCGTGCTGCCGCCGCTGGCGGTGCTGGGCGGCATCGGGCTCGACCGGCTGCTCGGTTGGGCCGGGGCCTGGAGGTTCGGCGTGTCGCAGCGGACCGGACGCGGGCTGTCGGCGGCGGTCCTGGCCGGGGTCGCGCTGGCGCTGGTGCTGGGCCGCGAGGCGACGGTCCTGGAGTCGCTGCATCCGGACGAATATGTCTATTTCAACGAGTTGGTCGGCGGCGTCGCCGGCGCGGTGCGCAAGTATGATGTCGATTACTGGGTCAACAGCCTGCCGGAAGCGGTGGAGGATCTGTCGGAGGTGATCGCGGCGGAGGAAGCGCGCACCCACCATCACAGGACCTACAGCGTCGCCGTCTGCGCCGAGCCGCTGGCCTTCGAAAAGCTGGCACCGGCCAACATGCGCTGGGTCAACGACTGGAATCGAGCCGACTTCTTCATCGCGCCGACGCAGGAGGATTGCGACGCGCTGATGACCGGTCCGACGGTGGCGGAGGTCGAACGCGATGGCGCCCTGCTGGCGGTGGTGAAGGATATGCGCAAGCCGGCGGAGCCGGCGGAAACAACTGTCGAAATGGCCCGCCTGCGCACCGGCCGCCACCAGCGGCATTGGTGATCGGCGACCGTGGTCAGCCGCGGGGCAGGAAGCGCGTGCGGTCCAGCCCGTGGCGGGCCATCTTCTCGTTCAGGGTGCGGCGCGGGATGTCCAGCAGGTCCATCACCGCCTTGATGTCGCCCTTGCAGCGGTCCAACGCCTGTTCGATCACCCGCTTCTCGAAGGCGTCGACCTGATCGGCGAGCGCCCGCGGTGACGCAGCCGCCTCTCCACCGATCGGACGGCGGCGCAGCAGGCCGGCGACGCCGCTGCGCCCGACCGACAGGACATGGCGCTCGGCCAGATTGCGCAGTTCCCGCACATTGCCGGGCCAGTCATGCGCCAGCAGCGCGTCGATGTCGGCCGGCTCCAGCGGGCGCGGCTCACGGCCATGGCGGGCGGCGAATTCGGCGGTGAAATAGTCGAACAGCAGCGGAATGTCCTCCGCCCGCGCCCGCAGCGGCGGGATGTGCAGTTCCGCCACGTTGAGGCGGTAATAGAGGTCGGCACGGAACCGCCCCTCCTCGCTGAGGTCGAGCAGGTCGATCTTGGTCGCCGCCACCAGCCGCAGATCGACCGGAACCTGCTTGTTGGAGCCCAGCCGTTCGATGGTGCGTTCCTGCAGGGCGCGCAGCAGCTTGACCTGGATGGCCAGCGGCATACTCTCGATCTCGTCGAGGAACAGTGTGCCGCCGCTGGAATGTTCCAGCTTGCCGGCGCGGCGCTGGGTGGCGCCGGTGAAGGCGCCGGGTTCATGCCCGAACAGCTCGCTTTCCGCCATGCTGTCGGGGATGGCGCCGCAATTGACCGCGACGAAGGCGCCCTTCGCACCCCTGGGGCCGAAATCATGCAGGCAGCGGGCGACCAGCTCCTTGCCCGTGCCGGTCTCGCCATGGATCAGCACGCTGGCGCTGGTGGCGGCGAGGTCGATCAGGTCGCGCCGCAGCTCGGCGATGGCGGGGGAGGTGCCGATCAGCTTCGATTCGATCCCGCCACCGCCGGCCCGGCGGCGCAGGCCGCGGTTTTCCAGCACCAGCCGCCGCTTCTCCGCCGCACGGCGGATGACGGCGACCAGATGGTCGGGTTCGAAGGGCTTTTCGATGAAGTCGTAGGCGCCGCGCCGCATCGCCTCCACCGCCAGCGCCACGTCGCCGTGGCCGGTCACAAGGATCACCGGCAGGTCGGCATCACGCTCCAGCGCCCGCTCCAGCACCGCCATGCCGTCCATCCGCGGCATCCGCACGTCGGTGACCAGCACGCCGGGAAAGTCGGGTGCCAGCAGGTCGAGCGCCAGCTGCGGCGTCTCGAATCCTTGCGCGGCGAAGCCGGCCAGTTGCAGCCATTGCGTCACCGACACGCGCATCGCCAGCTCGTCGTCGATGAACAGGACGGGGGTGGCATGCGGATCGGTAATCATCTGCCCCTCATTGTGCTTCCGGCAACTGGACGACGAAACAGGCGCCGCCTTCGGGATTGTTCTCCGCCCGCAGCGTGCCGCCGAAGTCGCGCACGATGCCATAAGACAGCGACAGCCCGAGGCCAAGCCCCTGTCCGACCTCCTTGGTGGTGAAGAAGGGGTCGAACAGCTGGAACTGGTGCGCCTCGGCGATGCCGGTGCCGGTGTCGCGGATGCGGATCTCCCAGCCCTCGCTACTCCGGTCGGCCGTCAGGGTCAGGCGCCGCTCCTCGCACTCGGCCATGGCGTCGGCGGCGTTGCGCAGAAGGTTGACGAAGACCTGTTCCAGCCGCACCGCGTCGCCGCGAACGCGGGCGTCGGGCGGGATGCTCTGCTCCACCTGCACCTCCTCCTCGCGCAGGCGGGACGCCAGCAGGGCCAGCGCGCGGTCCATGGCGCGGGCGACCGGAACCGCCTCCACCCGCGCCGGACCTTTGCGGGCGAAGTCCTTCAGATGGCCGGACAGCACCGCCATCCGCTCCGCCAGATCGCCGATCATGGCGAGGTTGTCGCGGACCATCGCCGTCTCGCCCCGCTCGGCCAGCAGCCGGGTGGAGGCGACGAAGGTGCGGATGGCGGCCAGCGGCTGGTTGATCTCGTGCGCCAGCGCCGCCGACATCTGGCCCAAAGCCGCCAGCTTGCCGGCCTGCACCAGCTCCTCCTGCGCCTCGCGCAGGACGCGGTTGGCGGTCAGCAGTTCGGCCGTGCGCTCCTCCACACGGCGTTCCAGCGTCACGCGCGCCTCCTGCTGGAGCCGCAGGGTCTGGCGCCGCTGCCAGCCCAGCGCCAGGGCGGCGGCCAGCAGCAGGATGCCCATCGCGGTCAGCACGGCGGCACCCGCCGCCTGCGCCTTCACCGGCTCCAGATCCGACAGGAATCGGATGGTCCAGCCGAATTCCGGCAGGGGGAGTTCCTGCATCAGGTAGGCGTGGCGGGCGCCGTGGGAGAGCGGATCGGGCAGACTGACCAGCCGCGCGCCGTTTTCCGCCAGCGGGCCGTCGCGCAGGCCGAGCGGGGCCGGCTCGCTGCGGTCATACTGGCGGGTCTGTGCCAGACGGGCCTTCACCACGTCGGGCAGCGGGCGCAAGGCGCGGTATTTCCAGTCGGCGTGGCTGGACAGGAAAACGATGCCGTTCTCGTCGGTCACCAGCACCCGCTCGCCACCGGCGGCCCAATCGCGCTGCAGCGGCTCCAGGTCGATCTTGACCACGGCGACGCCGATCAGCGCCTCCCCCCGATGGACGGCGTGCGACAGGAAATAGCCGGGCAGGCCGGTGGTGACGCCGATGCCGAAGTAACGGCCGCTGCCGGACTCCACCGCCTGACGGAAATAGGGGCGGAAGTCATAGGTCTGGCCGACGAAGCTCTGCGCCGGATCGGCCCAGTTGCTGGCCGCCAGCGCGAGGCCCGACCGGTTCACCACATAGAGCGCCGCCGATCCCGCCGCCGCGTTCGCCGTCTCCAGCCGGCGGTTCACCACGTCGCGCCGCGTCTCCGACGGCGTATCGAGAAGGTCCAGCACCTCATGGTCGCGGGCGACCAGAAAGGGGAGGTAATCGTAACGGCCGACCGCGTTGCGGATGCTGCTGGCATAGAGGCCAAGCCGCTGGTCGCCGTTCAGGGTCAGCGCCGCCCGCGCCTCCGCCTCCGCCCAGCGATAGGCGCCCCAGCAGGCCAGCGCCGTCACCGCGGCCAGCGCCGCGATGAGGATCGCCAGTCGGCGGTGGCGCAGCGAACGGGATGAGACGGTGTCGGCCATGGCCTGTCTATGGGACCGCCGGGGCGATACTGTCCAGCGCCTTTTGCCGCCGCCGGGAGGGTTGGTAAAACGGTCAGGGTTCTTGAATGAACGTCCAATCAAGAATATCGAGGAGTCGTGCGAACACAAATCAACCAAACGGATATGACAAATGAATGGGCTCACCAGCGGTGACTTTGGCGGGCATCTGTTGTTTGCGTCACTTTCATGGCATGCAAAAGGCGGGTATGGTGCGCCGCTGCCGGCTTGGGCTGGACCTTGCGGCACATGCAGGCAACGGGATCGAAACGGGGGAGACAGGATCATGGACGCCGAATCCATTCGCGCCGCTTATCGCCGCTATGCCGGATTCTACGACCGGGTGTTCGGCGTGCTGCTGGCCTCTGGCCGGCATGCGGCGGTGGAGTGGCTGAACCGCCGCGGTGGCCTGCGCATCCTGGAGGTCGGCGTTGGCACCGGCCTGTCGCTGTCCGACTACCGCAAGGACAACCGCGTCGTCGGCATCGACCTGTCAACCGACATGCTGAAGGTGGCGCAGGAGCGGGTGGAACGCGAAAAGCTCGATCATGTCGAAGGGCTGCTGGAAATGGATGCCGGCAAGCTGGCCTTCGCCGATGGCAGCTTCGACGTGGTGGTCGCCATGTATGTGATGACCGTCGTTCCCGACCCCCAGGGCACGATGGCGGAGCTGGAGCGCGTCTGCAAACCCGGCGGCGACATCGTCATCGTCAACCATTTCGCCGCCCCCCGCCCCGGCGTCCGCCGCGCGGTGGAGGGCTGGCTGTCACCGCTTTCGAAGAAGCTCGGCTGGCGGCCCGACTTCACGCTGGACGCGATGATGGCCGGCTCGCGGCTGGCAGTGGAAAGCATCCGCACCCTGCCGCCCTTCGGGTTGTTCAGCCTGCTGCATTGCCGGCGGGGATAGGAGCGCCTGTCCATCCCGCGTGAACGCGCCGGTCGCCTGCTGTAGCCTTATGGTTGGCGATCGGATTCACGCTCCAAATCGATTCCGATTTTACGCGATCCGATCTAGTCTCGCCGTCACCACACACGCGACCATGGGAGCGGGGATATGGCCGAACAGGGCGGCGATCTGGCGGGAAAGCGGATTCTGGTGCCGGAAAGCCGGGACCTCGACCTGTTCGCGGGCATGATGGAGCAGCATGGCGCCGAGACGATCCGCTGCCCGCTGGTCAAGATCCTCGACCTCGACGATCCGGCGCCGGCACGGGAATGGCTGGAGCGGCTGCTGACCGAAGGGTTCGACGACATCGTCCTGCTGACCGGCGAAGGTCTGCGGCGGCTGATGACCGTCGCCCGCGCCATGGAGCGCGAGGCGGACGTGGTCGCCGCCATCGGCCGCGCGCGCGTCTTCGTCCGCGGGCCGAAGCCGGTGAAGGCTCTGCGCGAGATCGGCTGCGCCCCCTACAAATCCGCCCCGGCCCCGACCACCGAGGGCGTCATCGCCATGCTGGGTGAGGAGGATCTCGCCGGCCGCCGCGTCGGCATCCAACTCTACCCCGACAACCCGAACGATCCTCTGCTGGAGGCGGTGCGGGCCGGCGGCGGTATCCCGGTGGCGGTGACCCCCTACCGCTACGCCAATGATTCGGAGACCGGCGCCGTCCAGACCGCGATCCGCGACATGGCGGACGGGCGCATCGATTTCGTCGCCTTCACTGCCTCGCCCCAGGTGCGGCGCCTGCATGAGGTGGCGGAGGCCTGCGGCCTCGGCGACGCCTTCCGCCAGGGATTCGCCAGGACGCGCATCGCAGCCGTCGGCCCGGTGGTGGCGGAAGCGGTGGAGGCGGCCGGCGGCACCGTCGCGGTTTCCCCGGACTCGACCTTCCACATGAAGCCGCTGGTCACCGCCATCCGCCGGCTGCTGACGGAGGGGGAGGGGAGCAAGCCGGCCTGACCGGCCATCGCCCTTTGCGGGCCAGCGACCTTTCGCCCCACCCTCCTTATGCGCGGGCGGATTGATAACGATTCTCACTCTCGATTAACCTTTGACGCTCAGTGTTGGCCCCAGTCTGTGACCCCAGTCAGCGGCCGTTGCCAGGAGCGTCGTCATGTCCGTCCGCCTTTCTCCCCTGTTCCGCCACGCGCTTGCGCTGGTTCTGCTGTCGGCCGGGCTGGCCGGGGGCGGGGCCGCTCTTGCCGCGAATCTGTCGAGCAAGGAGAAGCTGGGGGAGGCGCTGTTTTCCGACACCGCGCTGTCGGCCAACCGCACGCAATCCTGCGCCGACTGCCACAACCCGGATTTCGGCTTTGCCGATCCGCGGACCGGCGGTGCGGGCGGGGCGGCGTCGGTCGGCGACAACGGCAAGTCGGTGGGCGACCGCAACGCGCCGACGGCGGCCTATGCGGCCTTCACGCCGGCCTTCCACATCAAGGCGGACGGCAAGGCGGTCGGCGGCCAGTTCTGGGACGGCCGCGCCGCGACGCTGAAGGATCAGGCCGGCGGCCCGCCGCTGAACCCTGCGGAGATGGGGCTGACCTCCAAGGAGCAGGCGCGAGACAGGCTGGCGGAGAATCCCGACTATGCCCGCGCCTTCGTGGCGCTCTACGGCGCCGGGGTGCTGGATGATGCCGGGCGCGCCTATGACGCGATGACCGACAGCCTCGCCGCCTTCGAGAAGACCGACCGCTTCGCGCTCTTCGATTCGAAGTACGACCGCTATCTGCGCGGCGACTACAAGATGACGCCGGAGGAGGATCTGGGCATGACCCTGTTCTTCTCCACCCAGTTCACCAACTGCAACCAGTGCCACAAGCTGAAGGCGATGCCGGCCGCGGAGGGGGAGATGTTCACCAACTACGAACATCACAACATCGGCGTGCCCGCCAATCCCGCCCTGCGCGAGGCCTCCGGCAAACCGGGTTTCGCCGACCGCGGGCTGCACGACAATCCGGCGGCGGCCGAGCCCGCCTATGAGGGGAAGTTCAAGACGCCGACCCTGCGCAACGTCGCGGTGACCGGCCCCTACATGCACAATGGCGTCTTCAAGGATCTGGAGACGGTCGTGCGCTTCTACGACCACTACAACAACCGGACGGAAAAGGCCGCGATCAATCCGGAGACCGGCAAGCCCTGGGGACCGCCGGAGGTGGCGGCGAATCTGTCGACGAAGGAACTGGAATCGGCGCCGGCGCTGGACACCCGCCGCGTCAAGGCGCTGGTCGCCTTCATGAAGACGCTGACCGACTCGCGGTACGAACACCTGCTGGCGAAATAGGGCGGATTCTTTCAGCCGTCTCTTTTAGGCCGCCCTTATCGGCCACCGATGTCGATGCGGAAGAGTTCCAGGTCCAACAGTTCCATCGACATCCGGCGGCGCCCCGTAGACGTGTGTCGGGCGGCGTTGCGGAACGCCAGCTTGCGGGCCAGCGGCTGGCTCAGCCAGGCGGCGCGGGCGCGGTCGATCAGGGCGGTGCAGCGATGGGACAGAGTGGCGTTCATGGCGGTCGGGCTCTCTCGCAAGGGATCGGGGTCGGCGGCAGCATGGCTCCTGTGAGCAGTTGCAATAAGAATGTCCCGGCAACGTGACAGTTTCTATCGCCCGAAGGTCTAGTCCCTACGCCATAGGGGTGGGATTCGGTCGATTTCGTCCCGGTCTTCGACCAAAGAAGGAGGGCGTCACATCACCAGACCGACCAGCCGGCGCAGGGCATCGCGGGCTTCGCCGTCCAGAACCGGCAAGCCGTTGCGGGCCTCCAGCATGTAGGCGCCGGGATCGGCCAGGGTGCGCATGGCGAATCCGGCGACCACCGGCGGCTCGCTGCTGAGCGGTGGCTGGTCGTAGACGGGGGTGAAGCTGCAGCCGCTGAGCAGCGCGCGGATCATCAGCGCCTCGTCCGAGGTGGCGCCGGCCGCCGGCGTGTTGATGCCGAACAGCAGCCGCTCCGCCTCCGAGTCGGTCACCAGCCCGCGTTCCAGCAGGATGTCGACCATGCCGGAGCTGGTCATCACCGGCGCCGCCCGCCCCTTCCAGCAGAAGCGGCCATCATCCCAGCCGACATCCAGGCTGCGGAAGATCATGTGCGGTTCGCCGCCGCCGGGGGTGCCGGCAACGATGTAATTGACTCGCAAAAGCCCGTTCCACGCGCCGGCCGGAGCGACGATGCAGGACAGCCCGCTCCGCGTCAGGCGCAGGTAGGTGTCGTTGATGCCCGATGGCTCGAAGTCGAAAAGCATGGGTCTCTCACCTCGCTGCAGGCCGGCCCGGCGTCGCCGCGGTCCAGCCTTCGTTGGCCTGAGTCAGGTGAGTGGCTTGCCAGCTCGCGCAAACTGCCCATGCGGGTGCCCTCCCTTTGCGCAGAAACACGAAAGGCGGTAGGCCGATCCGCCGGCCCCCGCCTTTCGCGCTCGTGCCAAGGAGGGTTCGGACGCTAGTTCGCCGGACCCATGAAGACGCTGTCGTGGCTGTTCTTCTCGTTCGTTCCGGTGTCGGACAGTTGGAAGGTCAGCGGCAGCGACGTGGCGGAGACCGCCGTGCGCGGGGCCGTCACATAGACGCGGTAGGTGGCGACGCTGTCCGGCGCGGCGGAGATGGTGGCGGTGTGGGCGGCGGCCTCATCCTCCGCCTCGCCGATCACCTTGATCTCGGCATTGGGCAAGCCGGCGACGCTGAGGGTGTAGGAGCGGTCCTGCCGGGTCTTGTTGGCGACCTTGAAGGTGTAGGCGTTGCGGATCGAGCCGTCCGACAGCGTCACGAACAGCGGGGCGCGGTCGCGCAGCACCGTGATGTTCAGGCTGGGGCGCAGCGCGAAGCTCCAGGCCATGGCGCCGCCGATGACCAGCATCAGCAGGGCATAGACGATGATGCGCGGGCGGATCAGACGCCACTGATAGGTCTTGCCGGAGGCCCGGGTGTCCTGGGCGGCCAGGCTGTCGAAGGCGATCAGGCGGGTGGGCAGCCCCTGCTGGATCATGATGCTGTCGCAGGCGTCGACGCACAGGCCGCAATTGATGCAGTCCGCCTGCTCGCCGGTGCGGACGTCGATGCCCATCGGGCAGACCTGCACGCACTGGCCGCAGTCGATGCAGTCGCCGAAGCCCTGGGCGCGCCGCTCGTCCCAATTCTGCGACTTGCGCTTGGGGCCGCGGTTGTCGCCGCGGTCGGCCTGATAGGTGACGATCAGCGAATGTTCGTCCAGCATCGCGGTCTGGATGCGCGGCCACGGGCACATGTACATGCACATCTGCTCGCGCGCCCAGCCGGCCATCACATAGGTCATGCCGACGAAGATGGCGAAGAAGGACACCGCCTCGTAGCTGGCCTGGAAGGTCAGCAGATCATGCAGCAGGGCCGGGGCATCGGTGAAATAGGCGAGGAAGCCGAACCCGGTGACGAGGCTGAGCGTCAGCCAGCCCGCATGCTTGCCGGCCTTGCGCAGGGCCTTGCGCGTCGTCCAGGGCTGCTTTTCCATGCGGATGCGTTCCGCCCGGTCGCCTTCGAAGATGCGCTCGATCCAGACGAACAGGTCGGTCCACACCGTGTGCGGACAGGCGAAGCCGCACCACACGCGGCCGGCCAGCGCCGTCGCCAGGAACAGGCCCAGCGCCGCGACGATCAGGATGCCGGTGAGGTAGTAGATTTCCTGCGGCCAGATCTCGATCCAGAACAGGAAGAATCGGGGCGTGGTCAGGTCGAACAGCACCGCCTGGGCCGGCGCGTCGGGACCGCGTTCCCATCGGATCCAGGGAGCGATGAAGAACAGCGCCAGAAGAACGGAGAAGGTGACCGTCTTCAGGCGGCGATAGAGGCCCTTGACCGCCTTCGGATGAATCGTCTTATGGCTTTCGTACAGCGGGACCTTGGCGGGTTGGGCAGAGCCCTGCTGAACGATGCTTCCGTCTGGCATGTCGATGCGCCTGATTTCCGGTTCCACGTTGGCGCGGAGCATATTCGACCACCAGTGCGGCGTGTTTGACCTCTGTCAAACAACGTCGATATTCCGAAAAGCCATTCCAGATCTAAGGCTTTTCACCGGTTCGAGGGATCCGCGTTTCGGGGTCCGTTAATACTGTGGCGGGTGGCCAATCCACAAGCTGATTATTGTTCGACAATAAAGGTATCACGTATAATACTGAGACTACACTGTATCTCAGCAAAGCAATCAGCTAAACGCACCGTTTGAGCTAGCCGACGGTTACGGGCAGGAGGGACAGTCGCAGGCCGATGCGCAGGATGTCGGCCACCAGTGTCAGGATAACGTCGTGATGGTTGGCCGATGCATGCGGTCCGGCCGGCCGAAGCGCGGACCGGGCGGGAAAAATCGTCGCGGCGGCCGGCTCCGCCAGGAACGTGCTTCCACAGGCCGCCGCATCTGCCATCGTGCAAATCCTTATCCTGGACAACGGCTTGGCCGCCACGGCCCCTGGACAGGCGCAGGATTACGCTTCACTGTTTCGTAAAAACAACCGGTCTCCCGGCCGGGTCCGGCGCCGGCAGGTGCGGAATGACGCTTGCCCGTCAACCGTCAAGAGACAAGAATGCGATCGCGGGTCACGCCGCGTGTCCTGTCGCCGGGTTTCTCCCGTCGGTTGGATGCCGGCCGTGAATTCAACCCGCCATTCAGCGGAGGGAGTAGGCACGGGCATGGGGGAGACCGGGTTCGCCCGCTTTGACGCCGACGAACGCCTGGTATGGGCCAATGCCGCCTTCGCGGCCCGATTCGCCGTGCCGGCCGATGCGACGCTGGAGGGGCTGTTCGGCGGCCTGCTGGGTTGTGCCGCCGTTGCCGACCTGCGCCGCGGTTGTCCATTGACGCGGGGGCTCCCCGACGGCAGCGCCGTGACCCTTGCGCTGGGGGCCGGCGGGGCGGACGAATGGCTGCTGACGGCGATCGATGCGGTTGCGACGCCGGCCGAGCAGGAGCCCTGGGCGAAGACCAGTTCGGTGCTGGACTGCCTTAGCCAAGGGGTGATGGCCTTCGACCATGACCTGCGGCTGGTCGCCTGGAACCGGCGCGTGCTGGAACTGCTCTACATCGATCCTGGATTTCCGCGCTATGCCCAGCCCTATGAGGCGGTGGTCCGCCACATCGCGGAGCAGGGCGGTTATGGCCGCGGCGAAGTCGATGATCTGGTGGCGCAGCGGCTGGACTATATCCGCAAGGCCTCCTGGCCCTTTTACAACGAGCGCGTGCGGCCCGACGGCGTCGTCATCGAAACGGTGACCCTGCCGCTGCCCGACGGCGGGTTCGTCACCACCTACACCGACATCACCCAGCGCAAGCAGGCCGAGCGCGAGGTCGCCTCCAGCCGGGAATTGCTGGAACTGGCGATCCAAGCGGCGCGCGAGGGCATCTCGAAATGGGATCTCCGCACCGGCGAGGTGTGGTTCTCCCCGCAATGGTGGGGCCTGCTGGGCTATTCCGAGGCGGAGATGGACAACAGCCGCCGCCGCTGGGAGGAACTGATCCACGTCGAGGATCTCGGCGCCGCACTGGAGATGGAACGGGATCTGGCGGCCGGCCGGCGGTCGGAAGGCCGGCTGCTGCAGCGCTTTCACCACCGTTCGGGCGCCACGGTCTTCCTGGAGACGCGAACGCTCGCCGTGGCGGGCGGCGACGGCAAGCCCTTCCGCATCGTCGGCTCCCACACCGACGTCACCGAGAGCGTGCGCGCGGCCGAAGCCGTGCGCGCCGCCAAGGAAGAGGCCGAACGCGCCCTGCAGGACCTGAAGGAGGCGCAGGTCCAACTGATCCAGGCGGAGAAGATGGCGGCGCTGGGCTCATTGGTGGCCGGAGTGACGCACGAGATCAACACGCCGGTCGGCATCGCCCTGACCGGCGCCTCGCTGCTGGCGGAGAAGACCCGCGCGCTGCGCCACCTGTTCGAGGCCGGTGCGCTGCGGCGGGGCGATTTCGCCGAGTTCATCGACATCGCCGACGAGGCGACGCAGTTGATGCTGCTGAACATCGAGCGCGCCACCCGACTGATCCAGAGCTTCAAGCAGATCGCCGTCGACCAGGCGAGCGAGGAGCGCCGCGTCTTCGAACTGAACAACTACATCCACGAGGTTCTGCGCAGCCTGGGCATGCGCATCCGCCGCAGCGGCCATACAGTTGCCGTCCATTGCCCGGACGATCTGACGATCGACAGTTTTCCGGGGGCGTTCAGCCAGATCCTGACCAACTTCGTCATCAACTCGCTTCTGCATGGCTACGACCCGGGGGTGCGCGGCCAACTGACGGTGACCGTCACGGCGATGGATGGAGAGGTGGAGCTGGTCTATGCCGACGACGGACGCGGCATTCCGGCAGAGCTGCACGGCAAGGTGTTCGAGCCCTTCTTCACGACCAGCCGCGACCGCGGTGGCAGCGGGCTGGGGCTGAACATCGTCTACACGCTGGTCATGCGGACCCTGCGCGGCCGGCTGCGGCTGGACAGCGCACCGGGGGCGGGGACCGCCTTCACGCTGCGCTTCCCGCGCGTGACTCCGGCCGAACCGCTGCCGCTGTAGGCGGCAGATTTTTAAAAAGACGATGAGGGGGGATTCGACATTCGCGAGGGCTGTTCCGTTCGCCGGACGCGCTCGATTTGAATGCGATGGTGGAAGGGGCTGGATTCGAACCAGCGTACGCTAACGCGGGCAGATTTACAGTCTGCTGCCTTTAACCACTCGGCCACCCTTCCATCGGGGCGCAGAGGATTAGCCTTTCGATCGGGGGGCCGTCAAGCCCCTTTTGCGTGGATGGTGCAAGCGGAGACGCGGCCATGAAAAAACCTCCGCCCCGGGTGGGAACGGAGGTTTTTTCAGACGGCGGATTTTCAAAGGGGGCTTTTTCAAACCCCCTTTTCAAAGACCGCTCAGTTCGGGCGGCGCGACGCCCGGTGCGCGGGGATCGGGATCGGACGGATCGCCTGTTCCTCGCGACGGCTGGCCGACATGTCGATCTCCACGCGGGCCAGGGCCTTGCGCAGTTCGTGCACGGTTTCGGACAGCGCCTGGATCGTCGCCTCGCTCGGCTGCTGACGCCAGCCGCGATAAGCGGAAATGCAGGCCTTGGCGGTGTCGCGCAGACGGCCTTCCACCGCATCCACCGGCGGCGTCGGCTGGCCGGGGGCACGCGGGGTCTCCGGCGCGGCGGGAGCCTGAGCGGGAGACTGGGCGGGAGCAGGGGCGGCAACCGGAGCCGGCGCGGGAGCCGCGGCGGGCTCCGGCCGGTTCAGGCGCAGCGTCTCCGTCGGAGCCGGCGCGGCAGCCGGCGTCTCGGCCGAAGCCTGCTCGGTGGCCGGCTCGGTCCGCGGGGCACGGGTCAGCGTGGTGCGGCCGGTTCGGCCGGCGGCGCGGCGCGGTTCGGCCGGGGTTCCGGCCTCCGCGGCGGCGGGAGCGGCGGGTGCCGGCGTTTCCGGGACCGCCGGAGTCACCGGAGCGGCCGCCTCGCCAACCGTTTCCGGCGCTGCGGAAGAGGTGTCGGCGGCGGCCTGCGCCTCGTCCTGCATCCCTTCGGCGCCCATCCCTTCGGCGCCGGCATCACCATGAGCGGCATCGCCCTGGCCGCTCGCAGCCTCCGCCTTCTTGATGATGTAGGAGATGGCGCTGGGCGTGCATTCGAATTCGCGCGCGATGGCCGAAAGGGTTGCGCCACTGCGGTAACGTTCAAGAATTTGGGGCCACGCCGACTGCGGAATGCGCCCACGCTTCTTGGGAGACTCCGGTTCGCTCCCGGTTTCTGCGTTCATTATATCGCTCGGTTGCCAAAGTGAATTTTCAGTCATTCGTCAGCATGTCTACCCGGACCGCACGCTTCCGACGCGGGACCACGCGGGCGCGTGCGTCAGCAGCATCGAGGCTTCACGCTGGCGGGCGATGTTTTCGGTATGGACGACTATCGGAAACTCTTCTCAAAAATGCCAGCATAACTTTGCACGGAATCGTGATTTTGTATCCGGTGTCACAACAGCGTACGACGCTTGGTGGAGATCGGGTGTTTTAAAATACGCAAGCGGCCGTAAACCCCCGGTCGCAGCATCCGGCCACCGGCATCTTTCGATTGCCGACTTTTGAAAAGTGCGATGGACCCCGGACGGGGGCTGGCGTGTTTTCAGTTGCAGAACAGCCCCAACCGTTTTTTGCGGAGACCGTCCATGCCGCATGCGTCCGTGCCGCGCTCGTATCCGATCTTCCGACGCCTTCCGGCCGCGGCGCTGTGCGCGCTGCTGTCCGGCACGGTCCTTTTGCCGGTGCTGCCTGCGGCTGCACAGGATGCCTCCGCGCAGCCGGGGGCGAGCAGGACCTATTCGCCGCCGTCTTTCCGCGACCTCGCCCGGACGCAAATCGACACGGTCGTCAACATCTCCAGCACCCAGGCGCCCCAGGCCTCGGCCGGCGGCGGCCGGCTGCCGGAGGGGCTGGACCTTCCGCCGGGATCGCCGCTGGAGGAGTTCTTCCGCGAATTCCGCAACCGCCAGAGGGGAGGGCAGGGAGACGCCCCGCCCGACGGCGCGCCGAACGGAAGCCCGAACGGCCTGCCGAGCATGGCGCTCGGCTCCGGCTTCATCATCGATCCGTCGGGCCTGATCGTCACCAACAGCCATGTGGTGGCCGACGCGGCGGAGATCGCCGTCACCCTGCATGACGGGACCAAGCTGCCGGCGAAGCTGGTGGGGTCCGACGCCCCGACCGATCTTGCGCTCCTGAAGGTCGAAAGCAACAAGGCGCTGATCGCCGCCCACTGGGGCGACAGCGAATCCGTGGAGGTCGGCGACTGGGTGGTCGCCATCGGCAATCCCTTCGGTCTCGGCGGGTCGGTGACCGCCGGCATCCTGTCCGCCCGCGCCCGCGACATCCAGCAAGGTCCCTACGACGAATATCTGCAGACCGACGCCGCCATCAACCGCGGTAATTCCGGCGGTCCGCTCTATGACGCCAACGGCGCGGTGATCGGCATCAACACCGCCATCTATTCGCCGACCGGCGGGTCGGTCGGCATCGGCTTCGCCATTCCGTCCTCGCTGGCCAAGCCGATCATCGACCAGTTGAAGGACGGTGGAAAGGTGCGGCGGGGCTGGCTGGGCGTCCAGGTCCAGCGCGTGACGCCGGACATCGCCGAAAGCCTGGGCGTGGACGGCACCGGCGGCGCGCTGGTCACCAGCGTGTCCCCCGACAGCCCGGCCGCGTCGGCCGGCCTGCGCCAGGGCGACGTCATCACCGCCTTCAACGGCGATCCGCTGGAACAGATGCGCCAGCTGCCCCGCCTCGTCGCCTCCACCGGGATCGGCAGCACCGTTCCGATGACCCTGCTGCGCGGCGGCAAGGAGGAATCGGTCCAGGTGACGATCGGCGAACTGCGCGACGAGCCGCAGCAGGTGGCGCTGTCCGGATCGAGCGGCGCCCCCCGCTCCGCCCAACCGGAGGAGAGCAAGTCGGCGCTGGGCCTCAAGCTCGCTCCGCTGACCCCCGGCCTGCGCCAGACCTTCTCCATCGCGGACGATGTCGACGGGCTGGTGGTGACGGAGGTCGACCGCGACAGTGCCGCGTCCCAGCGCGGGCTCGATCTCGGCGACGTCATCGTCGAAGCGGGGCAGGAGCCGGTGGCGACCCCCGCCGACCTTGAATCCCGCATCGCCAAGGCGAAGGAAGACGGGCGCAAGACCCTGCTGATGCTGGTCAGCCGCGGCGGCGACCTGCGCTATGTCCCGCTTCCGCTGTCCCCCTCCAACAGTGGGCGGAAGGGGTAATCCGGCCGCTGCGGAACCGGATCGGACGGAAGCGGGGATCTGCCCCGCTTCCGTCTCATCCTTTTCCGCTACCGTTCGCCGCGCCGCGAGAGTAATTTGCCGCCCGTTCGGCGAATGGGATGGCAAACCGTGAGCATTTATCCGGAGAACGGCCAGCCGGTGCGGCTGTCGGTCGTTGTCCCCGTTTTCAACGAGGCCGAGAATGTGCTGCCGCTGCTCGAAGAGATCGAGCGGGCGCTGATTCCGGTCGGCGGTTTCGAGATCATCTTCGTCGACGACCAGTCGGACGACGACACCCAGGCGCGCCTTGCCGCGGCGGTGGATGCCGGCCGGCTGCGCGTGCTGCGCCATGTCCGCCGCTCCGGCCAGAGCGCGGCGGTGCGCAGCGGCGTCAAGGCTGCGCGTGGCGAGTTCGTCGTGACGCTGGACGGCGACGGCCAGAACGATCCGGCCGACATTCCGGCGCTCTACGCCCTGGTGTCGACCGGGGAGGCCGGTGCGCCGGTCCTGGTCGGCGGCCTGCGCAAAAAGCGGCAGGACACGCTGTCGAAGCGATGGGCCTCCAAGATCGCCAATGCGGTGCGCCAGTCCTTCCTGCAGGACGGCTGCACCGACAGCGGCTGCGGGCTGAAGCTGTTCCGCCGCGACGCCTTCCTCGACCTGCCCTTCTTCGGGGCGATGCACCGCTTCCTGCCGGCGCTGTTCCGCGCCCACGGCCATCCGGTGGCCTATGTGCCGGTGAACCATCGCCCGCGCGAGCGTGGCGTGTCGAAATACAACAACTGGCGGCGCGGGCTGATCGGCGTGGTCGATCTGCTGGGCGTTTACTGGCTGAAGCGGCGGACGAAGCTGTCCCCGGTCTCCGAACGCCTCTGATTGACGTCTAGCGACCCTTTCGGGACAGGATTTTACGATGATCGAGCGCGCCGCAGCGTGGTTCCAGGGGCAAAGCACCACCGACCTGATCTGGGTCGGGGTCGGCGTATTCGCGCAGATCATGTTCACCATGCGCTTCCTCGTGCAGTGGATCGCCAGCGAAAAGGCGCGCCGCAGCGTGGTGCCGGAGCTGTTCTGGTACTTCTCGCTGGGCGGCGGCGTTCTGCTGTTCGCCTATGCCTTCTACCGCTTCGACCCGGTCTTCATGCTGGGGCAGGGCATGGGTCTGGTGATCTACGCCCGCAACGTCTATTTCGTCTGGAGCCACAAGAAGTCGCAGGGCGCCGACGGCGCGGTGCCGAGCAAATCGTGACCGCAATTTCTCCGCGGCCCAGCCGTCTGCCGATCTGGGCCTACGCACTGCTGGCGCTGATCGCCGCGGCGCTGTTCCTGCCCGGCTTCACGGTGCTGCCGCCCTTCGACCGTGACGAGGCCCGCTTCGCCCAGGCCTCCTCCCAGATGCTGGACAGCGGCAACTTCGTCGACATCCGCTTCCAGGACGAGACGCGTTACAAGAAGCCGGTCGGAATCTATTGGCTGCAGAGCGCCGCCACCGCGGCGGCCGATGCGTTGCGCGGGATTCCGGTCGGGGCCGACAAGGTCATCTGGACCTACCGCATCCCCTCCTTCCTGGGAGCGATCCTGGCGGTTCTGGCCAGCGCCTGGACGGCCGCGCGCCTGTTCGGCGGCCCGGCCGGCTTCATCGCCGGGCTGATGATGGCGTCCTGCGTCGTGCTGGGGGTCGAAGCGCGGATGGGGAAGACGGATGCCGTCCTGCTCGCCACCGTGGTGATCGGACAGGCCGCGCTCGCCCATCTCTATCTCGGCCGCCGCGATCCGGTCCCCGCCGGGCGCGCCGCCTGGACGGTTCCGCTGGTCTTCTGGATCGCCGCCGGCGTCGGCGTGCTGGTCAAGGGGCCGATGGTCCTGCTGGTGTCCGGCACCACCGCGCTGGTGCTCGCCCTGTGGGACCGCGAGGCCGGGTGGCTGAAGCGGCTGAAACCGCTGGCCGGGCTCGGCATCGTCGTCGCCATCGCCGCCCCCTGGCTGATCGCCATCGCCATCAAGAGCAAGGGCGCCTTCTTCGCCGAATCCGTCGGCCACGACATGCTGGGCAAGGTGTCGGGCGGGCAGGAGGGCAAGGGGCTGCCGCCCGGCTATTATCTCGGCACCTTCTGGGTGACCTTCGCCCCCTGGTCGCTGCTGGCGCTGCTGGCGGTTCCCTGGGTGTGGGCGCGGCGCCGGCTGGACGCGGTGCGCTTCTGCATCGCCTGGATCGTCCCGAGCTGGCTGGTGTTCGAAGCGGTGCCGACCAAGCTCCTGCACTACACCCTGCCAGTCTTCCCGGCCATTGCCGCAGTCGCCGCCGCGGCCCTGATCGACAATTTCGACCGCAGCCGGGAACGGCCGCGCCGCTGGCTGGTCGCCGCCGCGGTGGCGCTGGGCGTGATCGGATTTGGCGCCCTCACCCTGGCCGTTGCCGTGATCCCCTGGCTGGTCGACCGCCGGATCGATCCGGTCGGGGTCGCGCTGGTGCCGGCGGTGGGCGGCCTCTTCGCCCTTGCCCTGCGCTCGCTTCTGCGGGGCGAACGGCGGACCGGGCTGGCTGCCGGGGTCGGCGCCGCGGCATTGCTCTATGCCGGGACCTATGCCGCCGTGCTGCCGAACATTGACGGCGTGTGGGTCAGCCGGCAGGCCGCCCGCGCGGTGGCGCAGGTCCGGCCCTGTCCGGACAGCGTGGTGGCTTCCGCCGGCTATTCGGAGCCGAGCCTGGTCTTCCTGCTCGGCACGCCGACCAAGCTGGTCCATGGGCCGGCGGCGGCGGCGCATCTGACGGCGGACCGCGCCTGCGGGCTGGCCCTGGTGGAGGACCGGGAGGCGCCGGCCTTCCTCGACAGCCTCGGCACGGCGACGCCGCTGCCGCTGGCGGAGCTGTCGGGCTTCAACTACAACACCGGCAAGCGCCTGCATCTGACGCTCTACCGGCTGCCGGCGCAATAACCCGCCTTCCGATCCGTATCGGAAGGACGGGGGTTTGCTCCGCTTGGGGATGCCGCAACCGGGGTGGGTAACGCGCCTCCGCATTGGACGGCGCGGGCGCTTTCCGCTCGACTGACCCTTCCGATCCGTTTTTCCGGACGAAAGGCGCCTGTTCGATGACCCGCGTTGCCTCCTCTGCCGAAACCGCCGTCAAATTCGCCCTCTCCGCCGTGGCCGCCACGCTGGCGATGGTGACGCTGTCGCTGCCGGCCCATGCCCAGAAGCAGGAGTATGCACCCTGGGTGTATGACCAGATGGTCCCGACCGGCCCGCTCCTGCGCAACATGGATCAGGCGCAGCCGATCCCCGGCCCGGCCCCGTCCCACTGGGGGGCGATCAAGGCGGGCAAGGACCGCGCCGGCATGACGCGCTACGGCACCGATGTGAAGCGGACGACTCAGCATTATTCCGCTTCCCACTCGCTGACGCCGCCGCCGGTGGACCCCGCCGCCGCCCGGCGCGGCGCTGCTCCGCCGCGCAGCGCCGATGTCCCGCCGGCCCCGCGCACCGCGCGGACCGACTAAGCTCCTTCCGTCAGGTCCCGTCCGGCAGCTCTCCGGGCCGCCACAGCCATGCAGCGCCGCGCACGCCACTGGAATCGCCATGGCGGGCGCGGCGCACCGGCGTGTCCAGACGGTCGCTGAAGGCCCAGGGCTGCATCGCCGCCGGCAGCCGCTCGTACAGCAGCTCGGCGTTCGACAGGCCGCCGCCCAGCACGATGACGTCGGGGTCCAGCAGGTTGGCGACCGCCGCCAGACCACGGGCGAGGCGGCCGACCAGCCGGTCCGCCGTCGACCTGCATCCGTCGTTGGCGGCGGACGGATCGGCTGCGCGGGCGAGAATCGTCGCGGCGTCGAGCCTTTCGCCGGTCGCCGCGAGATGGTCCGCCGCCACAGCGGGTCCGGACACGAAGGTCTCCAGGCAGCCGTGCCTGCCGCAATAGCAGGCCGGTCCCGGCCGCTCGGCATCGGTCGGCCAGGGCAGCGGGTTGTGCCCCCATTCCCCGGCGATGGCGTTGCGTCCGCCCAGCACCCGGCCATGCACGACGATGCCGGCACCGCAGCCGGTGCCGAGGATCGCCGCGAACACCACGCCGCAGCCGGCCCCGGCGCCGTCGGTCGCCTCCGAAACCGCCAGACAATTGGCGTCATTCTCGATCCGCACCGGCCGGCCGAGCGCCTGGGTCAGGTCGCGGGTGAAATCGCGCCCGATCAGCCAGGTGGAGTTGGCGTTCTTGACCAGCCCGGTCGCCGGAGAGATGGTGCCCGGAATGCCAAGCCCGACCGTCGCCTTGTGCCCGCCGGGGATTTTATCTTCCAGGCGGGCGACCAGATCGCGGATGGTCGCGACCGTGCCGTCGTAATCTCCCTTCGGCGTGGGAACTCTATGGCGCGCCAACTGGTTTCCCTGTCGGTCGAGCAGGATGCCCTCGGTCTTGGTCCCGCCCAGGTCGATGCCGATGCGGTGCCCGCCCGCATACTCTTCTGTTCCGAACCCCGTTCGGACCGATTGCGATCCGGTGGCTGCCATGCCCTGTCACCTGTCCAACTGTCCTACGTCCATCCATAGCGTCGCCGGACCCGCCGCGTCCAGCGGCGGGCGCCACCCCTGTCCGGAGGGGCATGACCCTGTCGCCGGGAGCCGCCCGGACCTGCGTTGCCTCTCCGCCGCGGTGATGGGACAAAACGCGAGCGGCGGGCAAATCCCATTGACCAGCCCGGGCGTTCGGGTAGAAGGTCGCCGACTGTCGGGCGCCGCCCATCTCCGCCCGAACCCGTCCTATCGTACCGCGCCACCGGAGCCCCTGATGAGTCGCCAGCGCGCCGCCCTCCGCCTGTCCCTGAAAGCCCTGACCGGCGCCGCCGTCCTCGGCGCGCTGCTCGCCCTGCCCGCGCCCACGAGTGCCGCCGCCAAGGAGGCTGCGAAGGCGGCCGCTGCGAAGCCGGCTGCCGCGAAGGCGCGCCCGGCCAAGTCGAGCGGCCCGGCCACGCCCGCCTGCTACAACCGCTCCGAATATGCGGCCGAGCAGATGATGCGCCTGCACACGGAGATGATGATCGTCGGCCTGACCTGCCGCACGGTCACGCCGGACAAGAAGCCCTTCGACCTTTACCAGGACTTCTCGGTCAAGAACCGCGCCATGCTGTCCAACTCGGAAGCGTCGCTGATCGCCTTCTACAAGCGGTCGGGCGGCGGCAACGCCACGCGCCAGTTCGACATGTTCCGGACGGAGCTGGCGAACGAGATCAGCCGCCGCGCCGCCACCATCGGCATTCCGCAATACTGCGCCAATTTCGTCGATCGTTCGGTCGCCGCCAAGGACCTGACGCCCGACGACCTGCGCACCCTGACCACCGACGAGAAGGGCGCCGGCCTGATGCATCTGGCCAGCCGTCCGCTCTGCGACGTGAAGACGGTCAGCAATCCGGATCCCGTCTTCGCTGTCGCTTCAGCCACGCCCGCCCCGGCGGCGCCCAAGGCCACGACCGCGAAGGCGAAGCCGGCCAAGGCCGCCGCTGCGGCCAAGCCGAAGCAGAAGGTCGCCGCCGCCCCGGCCAAGCAGTCGGTCGCCGTGCGCTGACGCTTCAACGATCTCTGGTTCGTTGCGAGAAACGCCCTGCCGGCAACCGCCGGCGGGGCGTTTCTCATTTCAGGCTCCGGTTGTCCCGGAGGATCACGCATGCGGACAGCACAAATCTGTCTTGCAAAAATCCGTCAGGCTGGTACTACCGAAAAGGTCAGGAGGGGCACCTGCCCGACGGCCCGGCCGGATTGCAGGGGCATCCTCCGAACAGGAAAAATCATGGTCCGTCAGACCAGTAGACGGAACTCCCGATGAACCGGCATTCCGTTTGGTGACTGGACGGGCTGCACCAGACAGGGGGCTGCTGTTGCGAGACCGGTGTGCCGAGTGTGCCCGTGCCGCCGCACCCTGCCTTTGCGCCGCGCTGAAGGTGGGATGAGGACATGGACTATTTTCTCCAGCAATTGATCAACGGCTTGTCGCTTGGGGCGATTTACGGCCTGATCGCGATCGGCTACACGATGGTGTACGGCATCATCGGCATGATCAACTTCGCCCATGGCGAGATTTACATGATCGGCGCCTTCGTGGCGCTGATCA